>VYDF01000257.1 GCA_009843565.1 Acidimicrobiia bacterium
GCGGTGGCGGTGGTGGCGGCGGCGGCGGCGGGGGTTGGTTCGTCTGAAGAACGAACGTCAGCGTCGCCATCGGTGAGTTCGAGAACTTCCCCGTGCCCTTGATGCTGGTGATCGTTCCCTGCGGGCTCGTGGCCGAGTTGCTGAGTGAGAAATCCGTGCCGTCCTCGGTTCCGGCGTCGTAGGGAAAGAGATCCTGGCTGAACCGCGCTCGCCAACCCTGGCTGTCCCGCAGCGACAGACCCGAAACCCCGACGAACCAGTCCGGACTGGGGCCGATCATCGACAGCAGCGTCACCAGCGGGTGAGTCTGGCTCGCTTCGATCGTGAACGTCGAGGTGCCGGTCGCGCCGGTCCCGCTCTCCTCGATCAGCGCCTTGCGGTTGGCCGCCGGAACCGCGTTGTACTCGCTCTTGAACGTCGACGTGACGCCGAGTTCGGCGACGGCTTCCACACCCGCCGTCGCCGTGCCGCCGGGGGACCAGAACGTGACGCTGCTGTTGTGGACGGCGCCGATCAGCGTCGTGAAGTGAGCGCCGTCGACAACGCCGCCCGGCGTGCTCGACAGGTTCCACTTGGCCTCGAACGTCACCTGGTAGGTGGCTGCGTCGGTGCCTTGGGCGTCGATTCGAACAGGCGATCCGAACGCCAGCAGCAGGGCGGCGGTCACCGCGCCGAGAGCGCTTGCCGCCGGCCGCCTCGGCCATCGCGGGCAGGAGTTACCTGCGAGATGCTCGGACCTCATCCGTCTTTACTCCACGGTATTCGCGCCGGGTACGAGGAACGCCCCGGGGATTCCGGTGTCGAGGGTCGCAAGTTCGGCGTCGTGCGCGGCGGCCAATTGCATCAGATGGGCGTCGGTCGTCTGGGATGCGTATCTGCACCAGGCCGGAAACTGCCGTGCGGCCCTGTCATCCGGGACGAACTCATGTGTCGAGCCCAGCGAGCGGAGCATGCCGGCAAGGGTCGCGGCCGCCTCGTTGACGGTGACGCTTCCTCCGGTGCGCTGGACCGAGACCCGCACGAACCCTAGTTCGGGGATCGCCGATGTCAAGAGCCTGGTTGCGCGTTGGCTCCTGGCGTTCGCGATCCATCTGGACGTACGTTCGTGGGCGACATGATCGGTCCAGCCCCACGCAACGAGGATGTTGACGTCCAGCAAGTAGTTCACGGGAAGTCGCCGAGCAGATCGCGGACGGCGTCCGTGGTCAGCGGAGGCATGGCTTCAGTAGCGGCGAAGATTCTGGCGCCCGTGTACGAGCAGCGAACCGTTCGCGGCTTCGGCGGAGGCGTCGGCGCAAGGCGTGCCCTGCGCCGCAGGAACTCCGACACGCTGACGCCTTCCCGTTTCGCCTGCAAACGGATCGCGCGTGCTTCCTGTTCGTCGACCTTGAAAGAGATCGTGACCATGGGTAATACCGTACTACCCGCTGCCGGGGCGGTCAACTGCTGGGCCGCAATCAACGATCGCCGCCGTGGCGATCCGCTAGCGTCCGCCGAGATCCTTGAACGTCTTCGGTTTGACGTTGCATGCGTCCATCACACTCTTGAGATGCTCCCTACCCTGAGTCAGGTCGTATGTCACGACCTGTTCTCCAGAGTGCGTGTCTACCCGGTAGACAAGCTTGGACGCCTGATACAACTTCTGTGCCCATACTTTCGCGCTGTGCTTGAGGGCATAGTCGAGCCGGACACCTTCTCCATCTTCGGTGCGATCGAAGCCCGCCACTTGGCGTCGCGCGTTATCGAATCGATACTCAACTCGCACCTCGTTCCATCCTCCGACGACGGAGTTGTCCACCCACTTTTCCTCGGGCGGTTCCTCCGTCAAGATGATCCCGTGCAGTAGCTTCTTGGCGAGCCGGCTCTCTTTGGCGCACCAGATGGAGATGTCCCCTAGTTTGACTCCGATCCTCTCCACATCAGTAAACGGGTCCGTCTCTTCGTACGGAACCCAGGGACCCTGGGCCTCCAGGCGGCCGGTGTGGCCCACGACCATCAAGAGCGCTACGGCACCCATGAGCACGGCCGAAGGCCGGCCCGGTGCAACTGCTCGGGTCTCAGACAGGGATTGGCCGTTCATGGTAGTTCTCCTTGAGGACCGACGAGGGCTCGGATCATAGCCGACCGACATTGAAGCGTGGCGCGCGGGCGGAATTGAGTGACGGCCAACTTCGCTGATTCAGGCCGCGGTATGCTTCCTAGAGGGCGTCGTCCTCCGCCCGAGTGAGTTCTTCGGTGCAGGCGTCGTAGTTCTCGAAGTAGTACTCGAGAATCAGGTATCCGTTGTCCTGACTCGCCGCCTTGGCCATCAGCAACACGGTCTCCAAGTTGTTCTTGAGCGCGGAACCCTGCTTTTGTTCCCACCTCGCCGCGAGCAACCTCTCCTGTTTGAGAAGGCCCATCATGAAGTACTGGGGCTCGTCCCAGAGGCTTCCGGAGCGCACGAAATCAATAGTCTCGTGACTGCCGTACGCCGTCTCGAGCCGCTCCCTCAAGTCGTCAAACGCCGACCGGAGTTGCGTGCCGAACGAGTTCGTCGAAACGTCCTTGCCGACGCCCTTCACCAGACACAAGCCGGATTCCGGCCCGAACTGGAGAATGTAGAGATCAAAGGCGGAATGAGGCTTCGGCACGTCCTTCAGGAAGAACATCCCCGGGGTCTCCGAGGACTCCAGTTCAAAGCGGTCCTTGGGAGTGCCCATCGCCAACCCGAAGGGACCGTCAGCCGCTGAACTGGCTGCGGCGGAGCAAGCGAGGATGGCGCAGAGGGTTGCCGTGGTGCCGAGGTGCGTTCTCATCTCTTGACCCTCCTCTCAATCCTGGTCTCGGGCTGAGCCGCGCTCGCTGCCACCGAACGGTTGGGTATCCGACGCGACCGGAAGCGGGGCGGAGTCTACACCTCGATCAGCATGCGGGCCGGCTCCTGGATCGCCTCCCTGATCCGGACCAGGAAGCTCACTGCCTCGCGACCGTCAACTATGCGGTGGTCGTAGGTGAGAGCGACGTACATCATCGGGCGGACCACGACCTCGCCGTCGACGACCATCGGCCGGTCCTGAATCGCGTGCAGGCCGAGGACGCCGCTCTGCGGCGGGTTGATGATGGGCGTGGAGAGCAGGGAACCGAAGATGCCGCCGTTGGTGATCGTGAAGGTGCCGCCCTGCAGTTCGTCGATGCGGATGCGGCCTTCCCGGGCTCGCCCGGCGAAGTCGCCGATCTGGGATTCGATCTCGGCGAAGGACAGCCTCTCGGCGCTACGCAGGACGGGCACCATCAACCCGCGGTCGGTACTCACGGCAATGCCGATGTCGTAGTAGTTCCGGTAGATGATGTCCGTGCCGGAGATCTCCGCGTTGAGGCGCGGGAAACGGCGCAGGGCATCGACGGCTGCCTTGACGAAGAAGGACAGGAAGCCGAGTCGCACGTCGTGCCGTTCGACGAAGGTGTCGCGGTAGCGTTTCCTGAAGTCGATCACGGCGGACATGTCGATCTCGTTGAAGGTCGTGAGCAGCGCCGCCTGCTGCTGGGACTCGACCAGACGCTCGGCGATCCTGCGGCGGATCGGCGTCATGGGGACCCGTTCCTCGGCGCGGTCCCCGGCCGGCGGCGCGACGGTCGGCGCGGGGCCGACCGCGGGCGACACCGGCTGAGCCGGCGCGGGTGGAGCCGCTTCCGGTTCCGCCTCGGCCGGCGCCTTCGGCTCTGCTTCCCGGGCTGCCAGCCAGGCGGTCACGTCGCTCTTCAACAGTCGGCCGCCCTTGCCCGTGGAGGGAATGCGGGACGCGTCGAGCCCGTGCTCAGCGATCAGCCGGCGGGCGGCCGGCAGGATGCGTCGCTCTTCGGCCGCGGCCGGTGCGTCCGCCTCGGCAGTCTGGAC
>VYDF01000253.1 GCA_009843565.1 Acidimicrobiia bacterium
GAGATTCGGCCGGCTCAGCTTCCACCGACACCTGCTCTTGAGATTCGGCCGGCTCAGCTTCCACCGACACCTGCTCTTGAGATTCGGCCGGCTCTTCCTCCACCGTCGCCTCCGCCTCAGCAGGAGCCGCGACATCGGGCTTGGACTTGGCAGCATTGCCCTGGGCGATGAATCGGCCCTCTAGAACGGCGTCGCTAATAATCCGGCACATCAGCTCGCCAGAGCGGATGGCATCGTCATTTCCGGGAATCACATACTGGATCACATCCGGATCGCAGTTCGTGTCCACCACGGCAATAACCGGCAGCTTCAGCTTGTTGGCCTCTGCCACCGCGATGTGCTCTTTTTTGGTGTCCAGCACGAACACCGCATCGGGCGGTCGGGTCAAGTCCCGAATGCCGTTGAGATTGCGCTCTAGCTTCGCCAGCTCCCGGGTTATGAGAAGGGCCTCCTTCTTGGGCATCACATCCAACTCGCCGGAACTGCGCATCCGCTGGAATTCCTTCATCTTGCCCATGCGCTTGGAGATGGTCTCAAAATTGGTCAGTAGACCGCCCAGCCAACGCTCGTTCACATAGGGCATGCCCACCCGCTCGGCGTAGCTCTGGACACTGTCTTGGGCCTGCTTCTTGGTGCCCACGAACAGCACTTGACCGCCTTTGGCCACCAGATCGCGCACGTAGGTGTAGGCCGACTCAATGTAGGCAAGCGTCTGGGTCAGATCGATGATGTAAATGCCGTTGCGCTCTCCGAAGATGAAGCGCTGCATCTTCGGATTCCATCGGCGGGTCTGGTGTCCGAAGTGGACCCCGGCATCGAGCAGCTGACGCATGGTGACGACAGGCGCCATGGTGATTCTCCTCTCCCAACGGTTCAGCGAAACCCGGGGTCAGCACCTGACGGCGACCGTGGGATGCCCCGGGCGGTGATTGTGTTCAGCCCGGAACTGCTTCCAGGCCGGGTAAAACGATAGCCGCTTCAGCCTCCTTTGCCATAGGCAGAAAGCCGACTTCGACCCTCGGGGTCGCGATGAGGCACCAACCGCACTCGGCCGGCATTCAACACCAAACCCGGATCGAGATAGGTATCTCCTGCCCTCACACTGAAGAAGAAGCGCTCAGAGGTGGTGCCCAGCAATTGCCCGGCCTCCACCCAGTCGCCCTTTGCGACCGCAATCCAACCCAGGTACCCGTAAGCGGTGCGCAGCCCATCGCGGTGCAGCACAGTGACAAACCGGTTGTAGACCACCGCGCCGGCGAACACAACCTCGCCATCTGCGGAAGCCCATACCGGCTGACCGGGATTGGGTCCGTACTCCAAGCCCCGATTGCCCGGTGCCCCCACGTGGGCCGGAGGCCGAAAGTGATCCACCACTTCGGCGTAAACAGGAGGCAAGTACCTCTCCGACGCCTCCGTCGGGACTTCGACTTGCTGAATTGAATCGGCCTCTGATGGCGGAGTCTGCCCGTGCATCGCCGGGCCGACCAGAAGGGCCAGCCCAGCCGCGGCCATCCCGCCGATCCGCAATCCCCACACCATGGTGCTTCCTCACCAGTCTTGACAGAAGGGGGGGAAGCAACGCGAAGGCTATCAACCCAAGGCGAAGAACCGGACTCCGGATGGCTGGGACGAGCGGGGCAAACAACAACAGGGCTATCAAGCCCGAGGATGACTGCCTTGCACCACCTTGCGAAGCCGTTCCCGACTTACGTGGGTGTATATCTGGGTGGACCCCAGATCGGCGTGGCCCAACAACTCCTGAACATGCCTCAAATCGGCCCCACCGTCGAGCAGGTGAGTGGCGAAGGTGTGGCGCAGGGCATGGGGATTGGTCTTGACGCTGGCCCGACGATCCACCAGTCGGCGGACGGCCTGGGCATTCATCGGGCGACCGTGCAGGTTCACGAACACCGCGTCTTCGGCAACAGACGGGTCGGCCATCTCCTCGCGGCCATCGGTCATCCACTCTGACAGAGCAGCAGCAGCAGGCTCGCTCAGCGGCACGATCCGCTGTTTGGACCCCTTGCCATTCACTGTGAGGCGTCGACGCTCCCAGTCGATGTCTTCAGCGCGGATGGCGCACACCTCGCTGACCCGCAAGCCGCTGCCGTACAGGAGCTCCAACACCGCGATATCGCGTTGGCAGCGAGCGCGGCTGTCGTCAGCCACCGCCGGCCGCGGCTGGTCCAACAGGGTCACCAGTTCTTCGGAGTGCAGCACTCGGGGCAGTCGGCGCTCCCGAATCGGCACCATGGCGCCGATTGTGGGGTCGGAGGCAACCCGGCCCGTGCGCTCAGCCCACCTGAAGTAGCGGCGCAACGCCGAGGCCTTTCGGGCCACTGTCTTGCGGGCGTAGCCCCGTGTGCTCAGATGGGCCAGGTACCTTCGGATCGCACGGAGGTCCACTTCCTCTGGACCCGTTAGCGGTACCGGAGCCGTTGAAGCACTGCCCGAGGATTGCCCAAGCCACTCAGCGAACGCGGCCACTTCTCGGCGATACATGGCCGCGGTGTCCTGGCTGACCGACGCAGCCGAGGCCGCAAAGTCGTCCAAATCCCATCCCATCAATGCTCAAGAATACCGAGGAGCGAGACAGTCCCGGCGCCACCTCAACGGGGAGCGCCAACCCGCTCGATCCAGCGTCCCGATACCGCCACCCAGCCCGCGGCTCGCAGCCCTTCCACCGCACCGGCCACCTCGGGCATATCCAGCCCGGAGCGAGCTCGAATCTGCTCGGCATCAGCGGGCTGCCAACCCAGCGCATCCAATACCTGTTGACCGACAATGCCTGGACTCGTGCGGGGGTCTCGAGGCTTGGCCTCTGCGCCTGACATGCCCAGAGCCAGCAGCACGTCATCGGCATCGCGACAGGGAGCACAGCCGTCGGCCAGCAATTCGAAACAGCCATCTGATGCCGAGCTGCGTACCGGACCGGGAACGGCCAAAACCGCTCGATCTCGTGCAGCCGCTTCTGCCACCGTGTGCATGGCACCGCCCGAGGCGTGGGACTCCACCACAACCAGAACGTCGGCGAGAGCCGCGATGATGCGGTTCCGAGCGGGAAACCGCCACCGCTCAGGCGGGGCGCCCAAAGGAGCTTCGCCCAACAGCACTCCCTGATCGGCCACCGCCCGCCACAGCGATCGGTTGCGCTCGGGATAGACCCTGTCCATTCCATTGCCCACAACCGCGATGGGCGGGGCGCCCCTTGCCTCAAGAGCGCCGGCATGGGCGGCAGCATCGATGCCCAAGGCCAAGCCCGACACCACGCCTACCCCTGCTGAAGCCAGGTCACGGCCCAGCTCGAAGGCAAGATCACTGCCATAGCGGGTACATCGACGGGTGCCGACGATGGCCACCCGGGGGCCGCGGACAACCTCGGGATCACCTTGGTGAAACACCACTGCGGGCGGGTCCAAGTCGTTCGACAAGGCAGACAGGTATCCGGGAGCACCAAGAGCAGCCACGCCAATGCCTTGCTCACGGTGCTGCGACCACAGCCGGGCCACGTCAAGAACGGTGGCAGTGCGTCGCCACTGCTCATACAACTCCTGTTTCCCAGCCACTTGGACAAGCTCGGGTGAAGGGGAGCCCTGAAGACCGGCCCACACTTCAGCGGGGCCGTCGATGGCGAGCAGCGCCCGCAGTCGAGCCGGCCCCACCGCGGGCAGCGAAGCCAACGCCACAAGCCATGCCTCCATCGGGAGCCCTCCCATTTCATCGGCAAAAACCACTGCCTCCGGAGCGTCATCGGCGGTCATTGGCGTTTCTCCAAGGATCGTGGGCAACGGTGACCGGCTCGGTCCGCATGAACAGGGCTTGGGCAACCACCATTCCGTTCAGAGGGGGCGGCTGCTCGGCCAAGTCGGCCAGGGTGAGGGCCACCCGGCGAATTCGCTGAAATCCTCGAGCGGTCAATCGACCCTCAGCGATAGCGCGACCAAGCAAGTTCTTGGCTTCTGGATCCAAAGGAGCCAGTTGGTCCAGCGCGTCGTCCTTCAGCTCGCTGTTGGAAGCCACTCCCCGATCGCGGGCAATGGCTCGTGCCCGATCAACTCGTTCTCTGACCTCGGCAGACGACTCCCCTGGCGGAGCGTCGAACAAGTCACTGACCTCCGGGCGCCCCACATGGATTCTCAGATCGAATCGATCGAGAAGCGGACCGCTCAACCGTCGGGCATATCGCAACCGGGCCACCGGAGTGCATCGGCACATGCCCGGCTGTCCGAGCTCACCGCAGGGACACGGGTTCATAGCCCCCACCAGGAGGAATCGAGCAGGAAACGAGGCCACCGCTGCGGCTCGGTTGACTCGAATCACGCCTTCTTCTAGGGGTTGGCGCAGCGCGTCCAGAGCTTGAGGCGCGAACTCCCCCATTTCGTCCAAGAACAACACGCCGCCATGGGCGCAGCTGATCGCACCGGGCCGCAAAGTCTGGCTTCCCCCACCCACCAGAGAAATCATCGAGGCCGAGTGGTGGGGCGCCTGCCACGGGCCCCGGCGAATCAGTCCTGAGGCGGGCAGGTCCAAACCGGCGGCGGAGTGCACCATGGTCACCTCGATGGCGGTGGTCTCGTCCAACGGGGGAAGGAGGCCAGGCAGCCGGCGGGCCAACATGGTCTTGCCCGCGCCCGGGGGCCCGATCATCAACAGGTGGTGTCCGCCGGCTGCGGCCACTTCCAATCCCAAACGAGCCATGTGCTGGCCTCGCACATCGGCCAAGTCAGCCCCCTCATCCAGCCGGTTCTCCGATCCGGCAAGGGGTGGGTCGGGCCAACACTCCTCGCCTCGCAGAGCGGAGACGAGTTCCCGCAGCGTGGACGGTGCCCGGACCACTGGGCCGTTGGCCAATGCAGCCTCGGCCGCGCTCTCCGGGGCCACCACCACTGCGGCGGCCTCCAGACAGCGAATCTGGGGCAGCACACCGGGCACCGACCTAAGGCGGCCATCCAACCCCAGTTCTGCCAGGAAAGCCACGTTGGCCAAGACCTCAGCAGGCAACTGCTCGTCGGCAACCATCACCCCCATGGCGATGGCCAGGTCGAGTCCCGGTCCTTCTTTTCGGAGCCCGGAAGGCGCCAGGTTCACGGTGATGCGGCCCGGTGGCCAATCAACCCCGCTGGAGAGCAAGGCGGCACGAACCCGATCCCTGGCCTCTCGACAGGCGGCATCGGGTAGGCCCACAACGGTGAAAGTGGGCAGACCGGCAGAGACATGGACTTCGACCGATACGGGGTGTCCGGTGATACCAGCAAGAACGGAAGCTGGGATGGTGGCGAGCACGGATGGTGCTTTCTCGAGGATGGCTCCTCGTGCCTGGGGAGTGACCCGTGGCGCTGGTCACACGCGTTCCCAGCACCATAGCCAAAGCCAGTGACAACTGCCCCCTAGTCAGAGAACCTCGCTGCCCCTAGTCAGAGAACCTCAAGGCTCCCATAGAAGGCGGAACTCCTCAGAGAACCTCGTTGATGTAGCGGAGCACCGCATCAATTTCGTCCGCGGTCAGCACCCCGCCAAAGGCCGGCATTCGATCTCGACCCTCTGCCACCACTGCGACGGCGCCAGCAGGATCGGAGTACGCCTGCAATAGCCGACCCCGGTTCAGCCGGGGGCCGTCGCCGGTCCCGCTGCCGTCGGCGTCGTGGCATGACGAGCACCGGTCCACGTACACCGCCCGACCGGCTACCAGCACGGGATCAGGGGTGCCATCGGGCCCTGCCCCCACCTCGGGAGAAGAACCCGATCCGCATCCGGCCGCGACTGTCACAACCAGGGCGACAGCAATCGACCCAAGAACAATGGCTTTCCCTACCGCCACAAGTGGGAACATACTGGGGTATCGGCTTTGATCCCACACGCAAGCAGCAGCGCACCCCATTTGACTACTGGTATGTAGCCGTGGGCCTGCTGGTCTGCATCGGACTGATTCTGTGGGCCGTGCTGGGCTAAAAGGCCGACTCGATCACCCGGATCTCTCGGCCCATCACTTCGGCGACGTCAAACCGAAGCTGCACTGCTCCCCTGCGCTCCTGTTCTGACAACCACTGGGCGGCCAGCCGACGTATTCGCCGTTGCTTGTGCCAGCCGACAGCCTCAGCTGGAGCACCGAATGCGTTCGAAGATCTGGTCTTCACTTCGCATACGGCAACAACAGACCCGCGCCGCACGATCACGTCCAATTCGCCATGTCGACACCGCCAGTTGCGGTCTAATACCTCGAACCCGTGGCGGCGATACCACCTCACCACACGGTCTTCGCCCCAGCGGCCCAACGCCTGCTTGTACGCCATGACTCCACCGTAAGCACAGGGAGTGACAATTTGGCTAGAAGCGCTTCTCCTTGACCCGGGCAGCACGGCCGATGCGATCGCGCAGGTAATAGAGCTTGGCCCGGCGTACATCGCCGCGTGTCCCCACCTCCACCTTGGCGATGATGGGTGAGTGGACCGGAAATGTTCGCTCCACTCCCACCCCGAAACTCACCTTTCGAACGGTAAAGGTCTCACGGATCCCGCTGCCCTGACGGCGGATGACCACACCCTCGAAGACCTGGACCCGCTCGCGGCTGCCCTCCACCACGCGCACATGCACCTTGACCGTGTCGCCGGGGCTGAACTCGGGAATGTCGGTGCGTCTGGTTTCGCGGTCAACGATGTCGGTGGGATTCATGGCACGCCTCTTGTGAGAACTTGAGCGCCCAACTCAGGCATCGGGGCGCAACGGGAAATTATATCTGGCCCGATTAAGAAAGGCCGAACTCTTCCAGCAGGGCATGCTCCTCGGCGGTGAGTCCGCCGCGGGCTTCGATGAGGTCGGGCCGCAAAGCGGCGGTTCGGGCCAGCGACTGAGCCCTTCGCCAGCGATCCACGCGTCCGTGATCTCCAGAACGCAGCACCTCGGGTACCTGCCAGCCCCGAAACTCCGCCGGCCGGGTGTAGTGGGGGTACTCCAACAGCCCATCGCCGAACGACTCGTCGGCGGCCGACATCTCGTTGCCCAGAACACCGGGCACCAGCCGACCCACGGTCTCGATGATCGCCATCGCCGCGACCTCGCCGCCGGCCAGTACGAAATCTCCCAGTGAGAGCTCACCGTCGACCAAGTGGTCCCCCACCCGCTGATCAACTCCTTCATAGCGACCACACAGCAGGGAGAACCCGTCTGCTTCGGCCAACTCCCGGGCAACGGTCTGATCGAATGGGCGTCCAGCGGGACCCAGCAGATAAAGAGGCCGAGAGAAGTCCGCCTGCTCGACGGCGTTGAACAAGGGTTCCGGCATCATCACCATGCCGGCACCGCCTCCAAACGGCGAGTCGTCCACTGAGCGGTGGGGGTCGCCTGCGCCCATTCTGAGGTCGTGGATCTGCACCGACAACCGGCCCTGCTCGATTGCCCTTCCGATCACCCCGTGGTTTGAGAACATCTCGAACATCGAGGGGAAGATGGTGAATACGTCGACTCTCATGTCTCGTCGAACAGACCGCTTGGGACATCCACGATCAACCGATCCCCGGATTGCTCGACCAGAAAGGTGAGCGGCACCAAGGCCTCGGAATCCAAGACCAGCAGATCACTGGCCGGGTTGGTCTGCACCGCCTCCACCCGGCCCCGTTCGGTGCCGTCGGCTTCGCACACCATCATGCCGATCAGCTCATGAACCCACAGCTCGTCGGGATCAGAGATGGGCTCGGCCCTGAGCACTTGTCCTCGCAACGACTCAGCCATGCTCCGATCGCCGACTTCGGCGAACTGCACAATCCACCGCCGCTGAAAAGCCCGAGCCGCGGTCACCGTGAGCGATCCGGCATCGGCGCAAAGAACCGACCCGGCCTCTAGCCGCTCGGCGCGATTGGTCCACAGAGTGACCACCATTTCTCCCCGGATCCCATGAGCCCGGTCGATACGGCCAACCTCGAGCAGAGGAGGCACGCTCGGCGCTTTCGATCGGTCAGTCGACGAACTCGACGTCGACGAAGCTGCCGTCTTTGCTGGCTGCGGCCCGCACGATGGTGCGGATGGAGTTGGCGACTCGACCGCGGCGCCCGATGACCCGGCCCATGTCGCCTTCGGCCACTGTTACCTCCAGCGCCACTGAGCCTTGCCGCTCGACCACCTCAACACTGACCTCGTCGGGGTTTTCCACCACCGACTTCACCAGATATTCCAGAACATTGCGGGCGGTTGGGACTTCGATGGTGTTGATGTCGCCGTCTTCGTCAAAGTCATCGTCGTAGCCGTCGTCCTCGTATTCCTCGTCGTCAACTCCCAAGTCGGTGTCGCTCACGATTCCCCGTCCTCGGCCTTCTCGGTGTCTTGCTCCGCAGCTTCGTCGGTGTCCGTCGCGACGTCTGCGGCGCCCTCAGCGTCTTCGGCGCCCTCAGCGTCATCGGCGCCCTGAGCGTCGTCGGCGCCCTCAGCGTCTTCGGCGCCCTGAGCGTCGTCGGCGCCCTCAGCGTCTTCGGCGTCTTCGCTGGCCTCTTCCGATGCGGTCTCGGCAGCGGGAGCACTAATTTCAGCCGATTCGGCGGTGGTCACTATCGCAGGGCGCTTTTCGGCCTCTTGAGCTGGGCCTGCGACACCGGTGAACTCCGCCCACGCCCCGGAGATCACCAGGAGCTTCTGCACTCGCTCGCTGGGCTGGGCGCCATGGCGCAGCCAGTGCAGCGCCCTCTCGTTGTCGATCTCAACCAGCGACGGCTCTTGGCGAGGGTTGTAGGTGCCTATGTTCTCGATGAACCGCCCATTGCGGGCTTTGCGGGAATCGGCGGCTACCACGCGGTAGGTGGGCTGCTTCTTCTTGCCCATCCGCATCAGCCGGAGTCTTACTGCCACAAGAGGGAAACTCTACCGCCGAAAATCCCTGCGGGCTACCTCAGGGATGAGAGATCGAATTCCCCATCCTCCAAGCCCGGCAAGGTCAACTTGGGCTTGCCCGGCTTCTTTTGCTGGCTGCCTGGCGGAGTCACCCGACTCCCCCTGCGGCCTTTCTTGGGCTTCTTTCGACCCGAACCGGGCCTCTTGCCGCCACCCATCTTCTTCATCATCCGCTGGACCTCGCTGAATTGCCGCAGCAGTTGCGAGACCTCAGAGGGACGGGTTCCCGAGCCAGAGGCGATCCGCTGACGCCGAGAGCCGTCGACGATGCGAGGGGTAGCCCGCTCTTGGGGGGTCATCGAGCAGATGATGGCCTCCACCTGGGCGATTTTCTCGTCTTCAATCTCGGCCTTGCGCAATTCGGGGGGCGTCCCGGGGAGCATCCCCACCAGGTCTTGGAGCGATCCCATCTTCTTGAGCTGGCGCATCTGATCCAAGAAGTCCTCTAGCGTGAACTCCCCCTCCAACAACTTGGCCGCGGCCGCTTCCGCCTCGGCCTCCTCGTATACCTGCTCGGCCTTCTCGATCAGGGTGAGCGCATCGCCCATCCCGAGAATCCGGCTGGCCACCCGGTCGGGGTGGAACAACTCGAACTCGTCGATCTTCTCGCCGGTGGAGGAGAAGGCGATGGGCCGGCCCACCACCTCCTTCACCGACAGCGCGGCACCGCCCCGGGCGTCGCCATCCACCTTGGTGAGAATCACCCCGTCGAGCGCGAGAACTGCATGGAACGACTCGGCGGTGGTCACCGCGTCCTGGCCGGTCATAGCGTCGACCACCAAGAACTTGTAGTGGGGTTCGATGGCGTCGGATATCTGACCGACCTGTTCCATCATCTCCTCGTCGATGGCCAACCGCCCGGCGGTGTCGCAGATCACCACATCCCGGCTTGAAGCCACCGCCTCGGCCACGCCCAGGCGGGCCACCTTGACTGGATCAGAAGGTTCGCTGAACACCGGGACCCCGATAGAGGCGCCCAGGGTTCGGAGCTGTTCCACCGCGGCCGGACGCCGCAAATCGGCGCCTACCAGCATGGGGTTGCGCCCCTGCTGCTTGAACCAAGAGGCCAGCTTGGCTGCATTGGTGGTCTTGCCCGATCCCTGAAGCCCGGCCAGCAGCACCACCGTGGGAGGCTTGGCCGGGTGGGTGATCTCCAAGGTCTCCCCGCCCAAGGTGGCGATCAGCTCCTCATGGACGAACTTGATCACCTGCTCGACCGGGTTCAGAGCCTTGTGAACCTCAGCGCCCACACACCGCTGGCGGACTCGCTCTTGAAAGCCACGGACCACATGGAGGTTGACGTCAGCCTCCAGCAGGGCCAAGCGGATCTCCCGCAGCACCTCGTCGACATCGCTCTCCCGCAGAGTGCCCAGACCCCGCCAGCGCTTGAAAATGCCTTCGAATCGGTTGCTCAGCGAGTCGAACATCGGCTGCTTACCCTAGTGGCCCGGCTTGGATTTGGAGCATCGGGAGCTCAGGAGAACAGCGCCTCGGCGAACTCGGCGGCGTCGAATTCCACCAGGTCGTCGAGGCCTTCCCCGAGGCCCACCAACTTCACTGGAACGTCCAGCTCATTCTGCACTGCCATCACAATGCCCCCTTTGGCCGATCCGTCCAGCTTGGTGAGCACGACGCCGGTCAGCTCCGCCGACTCAGTGAACCGGCGGGCTTGGGCCAGGCCGTTCTGGCCGGTGCTGGCATCGATCACCAGCAGCACCTCGGTAACCGTCCCCGGCCCCTTGCCGGCCACACGATGAATCTTGGCCAGCTCCTCCATGAGGTTGGTTCGGTTTTGCAGGCGACCGGCCGTATCGGCCATGACCAGCGGCACTCCCGCCGATGCGGCGTGTTCGATGGCGTCGTAGATGACCGAGCTGGGATCGGCGCCCGCCGCGCCCCGCACCAACTCGGCGCCCGACCGGTCGGCCCACATGCCCAGTTGCTCGGCGGCCGCTGCTCGAAATGTGTCGCCCGCAGCCAGCACCACCTTGCGCCCACCGCGCACTTCCCGAGCAGCCAGCTTGCCGATGGTGGTGGTCTTTCCCACCCCGTTCACACCCACGAACAGCCACACAGCAGGACTGCCGTCGGTGCCCAATTCCAGGTCACGGCCTCCGAGGTCCTCAGCCAACTGGGATTTGAGCATGGCCACCAGTGCCTCAGGGTCGGCGATCTTCTCGGCTTTGGCCCGCTCTTTCAACCGATCCAATACGGAGGTGGCAGTGCCGACACCGGCGTCAGCCAGAACCAATGCGTCTTCCAACTCCTCCCAAGTGGCGTCGTCTACTCCCCGGGAGGCCACCGAGGCCAGGAACCCCGAGAACGTGCCCCGTGCCGTAGCCAGACGGTTTCGGAAGCTGGCCCTCTCGGATTCCGGCTCAGACTCGTCCTCCTCCTCAACTGGCGTCGACCCAACCTCCGCTTCAACAGCAAGTTCGGCTTCCTGCTCAACAGCTGCCTGCTCGACAGCTTCCTGCTCGACAGCTGCCTGCTCGACAGCTTCCTGCTCGACAGCTGCCTGCTCGTCCCTCTTTCGCCGTCGGCGGAGCGCCACTATTCCTCAGACTCCTCGCCGGGCTCTTCAGCGGGCAGGGCGCCAAGGACCACGGTGAGCGTGATTGGCTCGCCGTCGCGCACAACCTCCAGCTCCGCCTCGGTCCCCGGAGCCCGGAACTGAATCTTGGCGGCCAGCTCGGTGAACGTCGACACCACCTCGTTGTCGATGAGCACAATCAAGTCGCCGACCATCAATCCGGCGCGTTCAGCGGGAGTGTCCTCATGCACCTCCAAAACCAGGGCGCCGGGTTGGCCCATCTCAGGATCGGTTCCCGAAACTCCTAGATATCCCAGCTCAGTGCTCTCCCCGGCCAAAATGCGCTGGGCGATGTTCAGCGCGATGTCGGAAGGGATGGCGAAACCCAAACCGATGTTGCCAATCGAGCCGTCGGTTTGGATGAGGGTATTCATGCCGATGACCTGGCCAAAGCGGTTGGCCAAGGCGCCCCCAGAATTGCCGGGGTTGATGGGGGCATCGGTTTGGATCATCTCAACGAAGGCGCTTTCACCCGTTCCCTCTCGAACCGCTCGGCCGACAGCGCTGACAATCCCCGAGGTCACCGACTGCTGCAACCCGAAGGGGCTGCCCACCGCCACTGCCAGCTGCCCCACCTCGACAGTTGACCGGTCGGCGAACACGGCCGGTGTGAGCGCGATGTCGATGTCTACTTTCACCAAAGCCACATCGATGGCCGGCGCGGTGCCCACCACCGTGCCCTCGGCCCGGGTCCCGTCGGCAAATTGCACCCTCACCTCCTCGGCCTCGCCCACCACGTGGGCGTTGGTCAGGATGTGGCCCGAGGCGTCGTAGATGATCCCCGACCCCTGTCCGACGATCCTTGGCCGATCCTCGAAGCCATCGGGCAATTCCAGGGGTGGCTCCTGCTCATTCTCGGGAATGATCAGCTCGCCGTCGGGGTCTAGTTCTAAATCAGGAATCTCGAACTGATCCTCGAAGTCCTCCTCGCTCGCGACCGCCTCGATTAGCACCACTGAGGGGATGACGGCGCGGGCCACCTCCACAACCGGATCGAGAGGAACAACGGGGACAACCGTATCGGAGGACTGATCCGATGGAGGCTGACCAGTGGGTGGCACCACCAGCGGGGCCTGGAGAGTCGGCGATTGGCCCGGAGAGGCGCTCACCACTTGCGGCCCGGAGACCACCACGATTTCCGGTGGAGGGGTTTCCTGGTTGAAGAAGACGCTGCCAACCCCGATGCCGATGCCCACCAGCCCGAACACAGCCAGAATCACCGATGCCACCAGCATGGATGTGGCGGGACTGCGAGGCCGGTGAGGGGGTACTTCGGATGGCTCCCAGGCGACCACTTCCACCGCGCGGGGCACCGGCAAGTCGCTGGATCGCTTGGCTGGGCCATCCAGTTCCCACCCCAATGGATCCCACTCCGACCGGGGATCGTCGGGCTCGTAGCTCATTTTGTGTGGCGGGTCCTCAGCCTTGTTGGAGAAGTACCTTGGATTCCGAGGCTACCACCACTTTTTCGGAAAGCACTTTGGAGCTTCCCCCCGACTTCATCGACACACCGTAGAGGCAGTCAGCCGCCTCCATGGTGCGCTTCTGATGGCTCACGATCAGCAACTGGGCATCAGCTCGGAACTCGTCGACGAGCTGGAGGAAGCGATGCAGGTTGACGTCGTCGAGCGCGGCCTCCACCTCGTCCATGACATAGAACGGCGACGGCCGGCTGCGGAACACCGCAAACAGAAAAGCGAGCGCGGTGAGCGAGCGCTCCCCTCCCGACAAGAGGCTCAGGCGCCGGATGTTCTTCCCCGAGGGACGGGCCTCGATCTCCACCCCGGTTTCCAGCAGGGCATCGGGCTGGGTAAGCCGCAGCTTGCCCTCACCGCCGGGGAACAGCGTCTGGAAGAGGCCGGCGAAGTTGCGCTCCACATCGGCAAAGGCGGCCGAGAACACGCTCACGATCTCCTCGTCGATCCTGCGGATAACCTTGCGGAGCTCTCGGCGGCTTTGGCGGATGTCGTCGATTTGACGCTGGGTGAATTCGTGGCGCTCCGACAGCGCCTCGTACTCCTCCAGCGCCAAGGGGTTCACCGGCCCCATGATGCGCAGTTCTTGTTCCAATGCCCTTATCCGGTCGTTGGGAGCGACGCCGGGCTCCAAGGGTGGACATTGGGCAACCACCGCTTCACCGGGCTCGCAGTCCAACTCCCGACGGCACCGGTCGATCGAGGCCTCCAGCCTGATCCCCGCCTCGGCCAACTCGATCTCCGCGCTGCGGTCTCGCTCCTGGCACTGCCTCAGGTCGGCCTCGGCCTGAGCCCGCTGGCTTCGCAGGCTCTCAAGCTGCCGCGCTGCCGTCGCTGCCGCTTCCGATTCCTCAGCCCGCCGACGACGCAAGTCCTGGAGTTGCCCGCCCACCGCTTCGAGCTTGTCGGCCACCCATTTGGCCAATTCGTCGACAACAGCCAGCCTCATATCGAGGGCCTCCCGACGAGAGGCGGCATCTTCGCGGGCTTCCGCCATCCGGCTCAGGCGACGTTCGATCTCGCCGCGTTGAGCGGTCAGCAAACGGTGTCGCTCCTCCAGCCCTGCTGCCCGTATCCGGAGGTCTGACCGACGGCTGCTCACCGCCTGCGACTGCTGAGAAAGCTCGTCGCGGGCCCGATTCATGCTCTCCGCGTGCTCAAGCTGCTCCGCCTCTCGGGCTTCGTGCTCAGGCAGCTCTTGGTTCAGATCCTCAGCCCGTCGGCGGTCCTCGGCGATCTTCTCCTCCAACTGGCTTCGGCGGGGGCCAAGCGCGGCGATCTCCACCTCCGTGTCCCGCAGCTTCCGTCCCTCGGTATCGGCCCGACCCCGGGCACTGGACACCGCCCAAACCTGAGTGTCAACGGCTTCGCGGGCGCGGGCCGCGTCCTGCTCTGCCTGCTCAAGCCGGCCATCAGCAGAGCGCTGCTCCTGCTCCGCGTCACCAACCTGGCGGGCGGCCCGGGCCGACTCCCGCTCAGCCTCCTCAAGCAGTTCCATCGTGGCCCCAGAATGCCGGAGTCCTACTCGCCAACCCGATGGGGAAAACCGGTCACCCTGGCGGGTGACAACCACAGCAGACGGATCGGCAACCGCCGCTGCGGCCGCCTGCTCACTGGTGTCCACCACCCCCACCCCGCCGATCAAGACATCCAACAGGCGATCCACACCGGCCATCGAAGAGCTCACATGGGAGCGAAGGGAATCACCGATGACAGGAGCGGCCTGCGGCGCGTCCAACCCGCCCAGGGCCAAAACCGCGCCGCCCACGCTATCGGCCTCCAGCGTGGCGATGGCCCGCATGGCCCCCTCCGTGTCGGGTGCCCACACCGCGGCCCCCGCCTAGCCAGCCCCCGCCGCGAAAGCCGCCTCCCAGCCCCGGTCTATCTCCACAACCTCCAACAAGGTGCCGACGATGCCCTCGATACCAGCCAGACGTTCAGCTCCAGACCGATCGCGTGCCTCGTCCAGCGCCAACGACAGCGCTTCTCGCCGAGCCCCCCACGCTTGATGGTCTCCAACGGCATTAGCGAGAGCCTCCCGGGACCGTTCTCGCGCTTGTCGAGCCTCCTCGCATCGCTGCTCGGCAACGGCCAGCTCCTGCTGGCCGATCTTGTGAGCCGTCTCGGCATCAGCGGCCTCAGCCCATGCTCGATCCAACTCCTCAACCAGTTCTTGGCGACGAGATTCCAAGGCTCCCAGACTCCGACCCAGCCGATCAGCTTCAGCCTGGTCTCGCTGGATCGATGCCTCCAGGGCCCTCATCTCACCCCGCAACCGGGGGGCATCCGACCCGGAGGCAGACGGGGCTTGACCGCCCCACTGCTCATCGAACGACAGCCGGAGCTGCTCCAACTGCTGCTCGGCATCGGCAACTTCAGCGGCATCAGGCTCCAAGGCTGTTGACTCGGCTTCTACCTCGCTCAGCTCTCTGCCCAGCCGGTTTGACTCGGCTTCCAGCGTGGCCACCACGTCTTCGTCCACTCCGGCGCTGCGGTCGCGCTGCAAGCGCAAGCGTCGCTCCGACAGCAGTGCATCCAACCCCCGGAGGCGCTCGTTGAGTCCCTCGAACCGCATCAGGGCATTGCCGATGTCCTGTCCATCTGCGGCAGACAGCCGGGCCTCGGCCGCGGCCACGTCTCGATCCAAGGCCTCTACCTGCACCGACAGCCGCTGCATTTCCTGGCGATTCGCGGTTTGGTCTTGAGTCAGCTGGCCAACCCTGCCGCGAAACTGCTTGATCTCCTGCCCAGCCAGATACCGGCGAAGACCGCTCAGCTCAGCCAGCAGCCCTCCGTGGCGCCGAGCGGCCTCGGCTTGTCGCTCGAGCGGCCGCAGCTGGCGGCGAATCTCCCGCACCACATCGGACAGCCGAGTGAGATTGGCCTCGGTCGCCGCCAGACGCCGCTCGGACTTCTCCTTGCGGCGGCGATACTTCAACACGCCCGCCGCCTCTTCAATGACCGCCCGGCGATCCTCGGGTCTGGCGCTCAACACTCCCTCGATCTGGCGCTGGGAGACGATCACATGCTGTTGGCGGCCAACACCGGTGTCGCTCAGCAACTCCTGAATGTCAAGCAGACGACAGGGCACCCCGTTGATGGCGTAAGTGCTGTCCCCGCTGCGGAACAGCGTGCGGGTGATGGTGACCTCTTCGAACTCGATGGGCAGGATGTGGGCGGTGTTGTCGATGCTCAGCGATACCTCTGCCCGACCCAAGCCCGGCCGGGAGGCGGTTCCCGCGAAAATGACATCGTCCATCTTGGTCGAACGCACCGCCGTGGGGGCCTGAGCTCCCAGAGCCCAAGCCACCGCATCCACCACGTTCGACTTGCCGCTGCCATTGGGGCCCACAATCACCGTCACACCCGGTTCGAAAACCAGCGTGGTGGGGTCGGCAAAGGATTTGAACCCTTTGAGGGTCAATGCCTTCAAGAACACTCATTCGACCCTACCCATCGGAGGGCCGCGATTTGCGGAACTACTTGCGCAAATGCACTTCGGCGGTCAGATCTGGCACTGCTCGCAGTAATAGGTCCAGCGGCGGCGGAAACGATACTTCTGGATTGGGCGGTGGCAGCGGGGGCAGGGACGCCCGCTCTTTCCCGCCTGCTTGAACACGTTGAGGTACTCCTCATACCCCCCCGGCTCGCCGTGTACGTCCACATAGAACCCGTCTTCCAGCGTGGCGCCCCGATGCTTGGCCGCATCGTGCAGGGTCTCCACCATCGCCCGGTGCAGTCGGCGAACCTCTTGGGGCCCCAACGAGTTGGTCAGTCGGTCGAAGCGCAAGCCGGCCGCGAACAGGATTTCGTCGGAGTACAGCTCGCCCAGACCGACGACCACCCGGTCATCGGTCAGCACCGCCTTCAGCTTGTTGTCCTGAGCCAAGAGAATCTGGCCGAACATCCGCCACGGCACCGGCTGATCCAGCGGATCAATGCCCAGTCCTTCCAGCTCTGGGACTTCCTCCACCAACTTCTCGGCACTGGCCAGAAACAGCTGGGCTTCACCAACCCCGTCTATGAGCCGCAGTTGACCACTCTTGGTGAAGGTGATGGACAGCGCGGTGTTGGGCTGGACTTGGTCTCTGTTGGCATGACGTCGCAGCTGCCCGCCGCTTCCCAAGTGAGCCACGATCACATCCTCGGTGTCCATGCTCATGATCAAATGCAGGCCCCGACGGCGCACACCGGTGATCTTCGCCTTCTCCAGACGGCCGGCGAGCTTCTTCGCTCCCCCTGATCGCTTCGCCAACTGGGCGTCCATGACCTCCACCGATTTGATGCGAAGACCAGACAGCTCCCTGTCCAGATCGCGGCGGATTGTCTCGATTTCCGGTAGTGCGATCATCGGATCACTCCTCGTCCTTCAGGGTCTGCCAGGCCGAGGCAGCAGCAGCCTGCTCGGCCTGCTTCTTCGACCTACCTTGGCCTTGGCCTCGTTCTTCACCGTCCACATACACAGCGGCAAGGAACTGTTTGGCGTGGTCAGGGCCCTTCTCTGTTAGGCGGTAATCAGGGGCATCTTGACCGTTGCGGGCGCAGTACTCCTGCAATCTCGTCTTGAAGTCTCTGATGCCCGGGCCTTCAGATGCTGCGGCAATTCGCTCATCCAGCCATCCCCGAACCAATACCATCAGTTTCTCCCACGGGGCATCCAAATAGACCGCGCCGATCACTGCTTCCATGGCATCAGAGAGGATCGACGGTTTTTCCCGCCCTCCTGACGCCTCTTCGCCGCGTCCCAGGAGGAGGGCCTTGCCCAACTGCAACTCGACGGCAAGATCAGCCAAGGCCTCGGCTCGGACCACCTCGGCCCGCAGCGGAGCCAGCTGGCCCTCGGCCATTTCGGGGTAGGCGGAATAAATGTGGTCGGTCACCACCAAGGACAGCACGGCATCGCCCAGAAACTCC
Source organism: Acidimicrobiia bacterium (assembly GCA_009843565.1). Classification (GTDB taxonomy): domain Bacteria; phylum Actinomycetota; class Acidimicrobiia; order Acidimicrobiales; family Bin134; genus Poriferisocius. Next base: position 17,857 of record VYDF01000253.1, read on the forward strand.
AGCCGTTCGTTTGACGATGCTCCCTCATGGTCGGCGCACCATGAGCGATGGGTCAATGCCTCGACCAGCAGACTCGGCTGCGCGAATGCGTAGCCGAGGCGCTCAGCCAGAGCTGCGAAGTTGGCTTCGGAAGTCAGGAGCTTCGGCTCAGCCGGCCGTGGACATAGTCGACGGCGTCGCGCACCGTCTTGAGATCCTCCAAGTCTTCGTCGTCGATGCTGAACCCAACCGTCCTCTCGCTCAACTCCTCTTCCAAGGATTCCACCAGCTCGATGAGAGCAAGTGAATCGGCGTCGAGATCGTCGGCAAAGGCCTGGCCCTCGGTGATCCGGTCTGGAGAGATCTCCAAGATGTCGGCCAAGCACTCAGTGACGAGGGTCAATATCCCGTCCCGATCCAGCGGACCCTGCTCAACATGAGTTTCGGATGGCACGTCATCTCCGGGGCGGTTCGGCAATACGGCGCTCGGCAAGTATACGCCAGCTAGTCGCGGTTCCGACTCACTGGGAACCGAAGGAATCCCTATTCGGAGGACAGAACCCGGCGCAGAGAGCCCACAGTGTCGCGCTCGGCCAGGTCGTGGGCTACCTGTATGGCGTTGACCAGCGCCTTTGGGGATGAGGCTCCGTGGCTGATGATGCTGACACCGTTCACCCCGAGGAGGATGGCGCCGCCTACAGAGTCGGGGCTGAACTCGTCGTAGAGCGGGGCCAGTGCCGGCGCCAGGAGCCTGGCCCCCTTCCGAGCATCCTCGGAAGACTCGAACGCGCTCAGCAGTGCAGTAATCAGCTGCTTGGCCACCCCCTCGGCGGTCTTCAGGGCCACATTCCCGGTGAAGCCGTCGGTGACGATCACATCCACCAGGTCTTCCAGCAAGTCTCGCCCCTCCACATTGCCGGCGAACACCGCGCCGGTCCGAGCCTGCCAATCCCGATCGCCCAAGAGCTCGAATGCCTGCTTCACCAGGGGCGAGCCCTTGCCAGCCTCTTCCCCGTTGGACAAGAGCCCCACCCGGGGCTCTTGAACCCCCCAGCGGTCGCGGCAGTACACCGCGCCCATTTGGGCAAACTGCACCAGCCACTCGGCGCTGCACTCGGTGTTGGCCCCCGCATCCAACATCACGTTGGGCCAAGCCCTACCGGGCACGATGATCGGTGTGGCAATGGCCGGACGGGCCACTCCTCGGATTCGCCCCATCCTCAGCAGCGACGCCGCCATGGCCGCTCCGGTATTGCCGGCGCTGACCATGGCCGAGGCCCGTCCGTCGCGCACCGCTTCAGCGGCCCGTACCAACGAAGAGTCCTTCATCTTCCGCACGCTGGCCGCCGCCTCGGCTCCCATGTCGATCACCTGAGACGCGGGAACCACCTCGAATTCACCGACATCGGCCAGTTGCTCGGGCTGACCCACCAACAAAACAGGAATGCCCCGCTCGGCGGCGAGGCGGGCACCGGCAATCACCGACCGAGGGGCATCGTCACCCCCCATTGCGTCTACGGCAACCGGAAGCAAGGCCAAAAAGCGCCCTTCGAAAGGACCGGGTAAGGCGGCCTATGCCACCTCAACGGCCTCGCGCCCTGCGTACCAGCCGCATACCTTGCACACCCGATGCGGCCGCTTGACCGCTCCACACCGAGGACAGGTGCTTTGTGCCGGCGCAGAAACTTGCCAAGCCGATGCCCGGCGGCTGCGGCCTTTGGCCTTGGATGTCTTCTTCTTGGGTACAGCCATCGAACAGTCCTACACGTTGAGGAAGAATGCCGCGCCCTGATCAGCAGCGGCGCGAACGCAACGTACAAATCTACTTGCCGGTGCGCAGCGCGTCTAACGCAGCCCAGCGTGGATCTTTCGGGCGTTCCTCTGCGGGCAACTCGGGCTGATTCATCGGGTAGGCATCGGGAGCCGGACCGACGCATTCCTCGGAGCAGAGTGGAGCGATGGGCAGGGCAAGGACGAGGCAGTCGCGAACCATGGGGGTCAGGTCTACCTCACCGTCTTGTATCGGATAAGTCTCATCATCGGTCGGGGCGATGCTGAACATCTCACGCAGGTCCTGTTGCAAGGTCTGCTCAATGGGCTCCAGACACCGCCGGCACGCCCCGCGCCAACCTGTTTCCAGCGAGCCGGTTATCTCCAGTCCGCTGACAACCGAATCCAGTTGGAGTCGGATGTCAACCGGACCGTGAATCTCCGCATCAGAGTTGGCCCAGCCATCTACGTCAACGTGAATCGAGAGCTCGCGGTGCGAGCCGGGACGACGCAGCAGTTCCGCAACCGGCACCCTTAGCTGGCTCGTCATGGCCTCTCCTTTCGAAGATCAGCCCGAAGTATCCTGATCGAAGAAGCCATCGTCCGGTTCCGGTTCCGGCTCAGGGCCGTAAGCCCGTACCAGATCGGCCAACGGGTCGCCTTGAAGCCGGGTCCGGGCCTCCTTCACCGTGTTCAGAATCCGCTCAAGGGCGTTTTCAAAGCTTCCCAGTTTGGTATCGCAATAGTCCTCGGTCTCAAGCCGCAGCCGGCGGGCAGTGGCCTCGGCTTCTTCCACCATGCGCCGGGCCCGCTGTTCGGCCGCTTTGACCACCTCCGTGCGCTGCACCATGGCCTCAGCCTGCGATCGAGCAGCCACCAATATCTCGTCGCCCTCCCGGTGGACCCTCTTCAAGAAATCCTCTCGCTCCTTCAACAACCAGCGGGCTGCCCGCATCTCCTCGGGCAGTCGGTTCAGGCAGTTTTGAAGCAACTCCAAAACCTCGTCCTTGTTGATCATGGAGGAGGCCGACAGGGGCATGGGACGGGCCGCGTCTACCAGCTCAATTGCCCGCCGCAGCAGCAGATCGAACTCGGGATCTACGAACGTCCCCGCGACCGAGTGTTGGGTTGCGGTGGTATTGGGATCGGTGTCAGTCATCTCGATACCTCTCGATAAGTCGTTTGGCCACCGGCGAGGGGACCATGGAGTCAATCTGCTGCCCGAACCGGGCCAGCTCCCGGATCAGCTTGGAAGCCAGAAATGAGTGCTTGCTGGCTGAGGGGATGAAAAGCGTATGGACTCCGGAGATGGCTTGGTTCATCTGGGCCATCTGAAGCTCGTTCTCGAAATCGGAAACCGCCCGGAGGCCCTTGACGATGAAGTCGACCTCCTCCTTCTTGGCCAGATCCACCACCAAGCTGGCGAACATGGTGGTCCGCACGTTGGGCAGGTGGGCGAAACACTCGTCCAACATCGCCTGACGCTCATCCAGCTCGAACAGCGAAGTCTTTTGGGGGTTGTGTACCGCAGCCACGATCACATCTTCGAACAGGCGCGCCGCGGTCTCTACGATCTCCATATGCCCGTTGTGTATGGGATCGAATGATCCTGGAAACAGGACACGCGTCACTGAGGAATCTCCTGGGGTCTGTCGTTGCTATCGCCGGCAGGCGATCACCACAACGGTACCCGCGTAGCGCCGCTGTTTGATGACATCCCAATCGGGTCCGAGAACCACCGCCTCATCGGACTCGGCCACCAGCACCTCGGCGAGGATTCGGGATACCAGCTCGGCCCAGGCGTCAAACCCGTAAGGGGGATCGCACAGAGCCACGCCGTAGGCGCCGCTCAGGCGGGGCAGCTCCTCCATGACGTCGCCGGGCACGACCCGGCAGCGGTCGTTGAAACCCACCGCGTCGATGTTGGCCCTCAACGTGGTCAGCGCCGATGGAGCCGACTCCACAAACGTGGCCGAGGCCGCGCCCCTCGACAGAGCCTCCAACCCCAACGCCCCCGTTCCGGCATACAGGTCTAATACGTGAGCGCCATTCAGAAGACCCTGGCTGTGCAGCGAGTTGAACACGGCCTCGCGAACCCTGCTGGTGGAAGGACGCACGTCCATGCCCTCGGGGGCCATGAGCCGACGGCCCCGGGCCTCCCCAGCGATGATCCGCAGCGACACGAGCGCTCAGTCTTCCGGAGGATGGGGCTCTCGGGACATCGGGGTGATGAGCACACCGTCGGCCAAGTAGAACTCGTCGATGGACTCGAAACCGTGACGACGGTAAAAGCCCACATTGGCCGGATTGGTGGACTCCAGGTAGGCAAGCACGCCGTTCCGGTCGCAACGCTCCAGCATCGGTGCCAACACCCTGCTGCCCAAACCCTTGCTCTGCTGGTCGGGTGAGGTTCCCAGCACCGACAGATACCAGTGGGGCTCGGTCAAGCGGGCTTGCTGCATCTTGCCCAGCGCTTCCATCCGAGAAGGGAACAGATCCCCCAAGAGCTCGGTCATCATGGCGACAAATTCCGCTTGCCAATCCGATTGTCCACTGGAATCGTCGGCTGTGCCGGAAGCATTCGTCTCGCTACGAGGCGACTGCCAATAGGCCACGCAGCCGTCGACTCGAGTTCCGTGCAATTCAGCACCCGGAGGCATTCGGTCCAGCAAGAACCCCCACCACCGCATCAACGACTTCCGGCGGGTTGAGTCGTCTGGGAATACCCATCTCATCATCGGATCTGGCTCAAAGGCATCAGCCCAGATGGCCGCGATCTGATCCCGCCTCTCCAAGCCCATGCGAACAATTTCCAACATGATTCCTCAGCTCTTCATCAAGTAGTCGGCGTCGTCGTCCACGAGGAACAGTTCCACCTCAGCCCGCAGTTCAGTATGCCGTTGAAGGTGGGGATCGTCATCGAGCATTTCCCCGGCGGCCTGACGGGCCCACACCACCCAATCCTTGTCCCGGCGCAAAGAGGCCAACTGCAAGTCGCTTCGGCCCTTTTGGCGCTCGCCCAAGATGGTGCCCTCTCCCCGCAATTCCAGATCGGCCTCGGCCAGCTCGAACCCGTCGGTGGTTTCCACCAGAGCCCGAAGCCGCTCGGCGGCAATCCCCACCGCGTCGGCGGCCAACAGGCAGCACGTGGACTTCTGATCCCCCCGACCCACTCGACCTCTCAGCTGGTGAAGCTGTGCGATGCCGAAACGATCGGCGTCCACGATCACCATGATCGTGGCATTGGGCACATCCACCCCCACCTCGATCACGGTGGTGGCCACCAGCACGTCGATGGCCCCGAATCGGAACAGGTCCATCACCGATTCCTTCTCCGCCGGGGTGAGCCGGCCGTGAAGCAGCCCTACCCGCAGCCCAGCCAGCTCGTCAGCCTGGAGACGCTCGAAGGTCTCGGTAACCGACCGGGCTTCGATGCTGTCAGACTCCTCAATCAGCGGACACACCACATACGCCTGTCGGCCCAGCCCCACCTCGGCTCTGACCTGCTCCCACACCTCGGCTTCTTCGGGTCCGGTCCGGGCCCATCGGGTGGCAATCGGGGTTCGCCCTGGGGGCATTTCATCCAGCGTGGACACGTCCAAGTCGCCGTACACGGTCATAGCCGCAGTTCGGGGGATGGGAGTGGCCGTCATCACCAGCACATCGGGCGACGCAGCCCGTGAGCCCTTGGCCCGCAATGCAGCCCGCTGCTCCACGCCGAATCGGTGCTGCTCGTCCACCACCACCACCCCGAGTGAGGCAAAGTCCACCCCCTCTTGAATGAGAGCATGGGTGCCGATCACGATGTCGATCTCGCCGGTGGCCAGCGAGGCGTTGGTCTGAGCTCGCTCGCTGCCCGCGGTTTGATTGGTGAGCAGCGCCACTCGAAGGGGGCGCTCGGGCAGCAGCGAGTCGGACGCGGGCACCACCAGGCCGTCGAGCAATGCCCGAACTCCCAGGTAGTGCTGCGTGGCCAGAACTTCGGTGGGCGCCATCAGCGCGCCCTGGTGACCGCCTTGCACCGCGGTGAGCATGGCCGCGACCGCCACCACGGTCTTGCCCGCCCCCACATCTCCCTGCAAGAGGCGGTGCATGGGCACCGATCGGGCCATGTCGGCCATCACCTCGCCGATCACCCGGCGTTGAGCGCCGGTAAGGGGAAACCCCAGCGAGCCGGTGAACCTCTCGACAAGCTCTCCGCCCGTGTCGTGGCCGATGCCCACTGCCGACTGCTCCACCGCCCGCTTGCGCATGATCAACTTGAGCTGGAGCCGAAGCAGCTCGTCGAACACCAGTCGGTTCCGGGCGGTGTAGTGGGCGTCCATGGTCTCTGGTCGGTGTATTCCCTCGATGGCCTCATGTCGTCCGATCAGGCCGTGGCGCTGTTGCAGCGACAACGGAACCGGGTCGCTGATGCCCCGTTGCTCTGAGCGCCGCAGCGCCTCGTCAACCCACCGCCTCATCTCCCGGGTCTGAAGCCCGGCTTTGCCCGATTGGGGGTACACCGGCACGATTCGGCCGGTCTCGTCGCCAACGAGGTCGACGATGGGATTGGTCATCTGGTGCTGGCCCCGGTAGCGGTCCAGCTTGCCGAACACCACCACTTCCTGGCCTTTGGACAGTTGGCGATCCCGCCACGGCTGGTTGAAGAACACCAGCCGGAGCCGCCCGGTCTGGTCGCTGACCCCCACGGTTACCATTGAACGGCTGCCCCTGAGCTTTTTGGAGAACACGCTGTCTACCCGGGCCATCACCATGGCCTCCACTCCGTCCTCCAAATCGCTGATCGCCGCCTGGTTGGTTCGGTCGATGTAGCGACGGGGGTAGTAGGTCAAAAGGTCGAGCACCGATTCCACTTCTACGGCAGCCAGGGTCTTGGCTTTGGCCGGACCCACACCGCTCAGCACCTCCACGCCCATGCCGGCGAAATCGACCATGGTGAGCGGAGGGCTCTGGTCAGCTCGCGCCTGGGCGACGGTCATTCCAGCCCGAAGGGATTTGTCTTCGGTTTGAAGGAGGGCACCGGTCATTCCACCCCGAAGTAGAACGGATAGAGCGGTTGGCCCCCCTCGTGGACTTCCATCTCGATATCGGGATGATGCTCGGCCAGCCAGGCAGCCACTTCTTCCACGTCCGCGGCGGTGGCATCGGCACCCGAAATAACCGTGACCAGCTCATGGCTGTCGTCGATGAGCTCGGCCAGAAGCCCAGTGGCCGCCTGCGCCGTGCTTTGGGACACCACCCTCAACCCGCTGCGTCCCAGTCCCAGCCACTGCCCCGCGGCGATGGGGCCCAACTCGCTTTCGGTGTCGCGCACCGCTTGGGTGATCTCCCCGGTCACCACATCAGCGGCTGCTTCTGCCATGGCCGACAAGTTCTCGTCGGCGCTGGCCGACGGGTCGTAGGCCATCAGGGCGGCCAGCCCCTCGGCAATTCCCCTGCTGGGCACCACCCGCACGGTGGCATCGGTGCATTCGTCCACCCGTTCGGCCACCGGGACGATGTTCTTGTTGTTGGGCAGCAACACGATCTCGGAGGCGTCGAGTTGCTCGACCGCCTGCACGAAGTGCTCGGTGGAGGGGTTCATGGTCTGCCCGCCGGCGATGACGGCCCGAACCCCCAGCGATTCGAAGATGCGGCGCACGCCGGCTCCCACCGACACCGCCACCACCGCGGTGCGAACCGGATCCCCCTCGACCGTGGTCACCGTCCCGCCGATCTCGGCTGCCGTTGCCGACTCCATCAAAGACTCGACGTGCTCCACCTGCTCGAACAAGTCGGTCACCCGTATGTCGAATGGACGACCCACGCCGATACCCGCCTCGATGCTGCCTCCGATGTCGTTGCTGTGGATGTGGCAGTTCCACAAGCCGTCGCCGCCCACCACCACGATGGAATCGCCCAGGTCCTCCCAAGCAGAGCGGAATTGGCCGATCCGGTCGTCTTCGGCCTCCAAGAAGAACATCACCTCATAGCGCGTGCCGTCAGCGTCGTCATCCACCCCATGGGGGTCATCGGCCCCGGCAACGGCTGCCCCCACTCCCGCCGTGGGATCCACCGGCGGCGGGTCGGGCAGCGGCCGACCGTCCATCGCGGTGGCCAGCGCATCCAGAAACAGCAGAAATCCCGCTCCCCCGGCGTCCACCACGTTGGCTCGGGCCAACTGGGGCAGCAGTTCGGGCGTGCGATCCAGCGACGCCCTTCCTGCCTGTTGGCATCCCTCCACCATTTGGATGAGGCCGTCCACACCCTGATCAACCGCATCCGCAGCTGCGGTTGCCACATCCCGCACCACGGTGAGGATGGTCCCCTCCACCGGGGTAGAAACCGCCTCATCGGCCGCGGCCGATGCTTGTTTCAGCGCCCCGGCCAACACCGGTGGGTCAACATGGCCAGCGGTGGCCACCGTCTCTGCCAACCCCCGCAGTATCTGCGACAAGATCACGCCGGAGTTGCCCCGGGCCCCCATCAGCGAGCCGTGGCTGATGGCGTGGCAAACCTCGTTCATCCCCTCACCGGCGGCCGACACCTCGGTTACCACCGTCTCCAAGGTGAGCGCCATATTGGTGCCGGTGTCGCCGTCGGGAACCGGATACACGTTGAGCTGGTTGATCACGTCGCGATGCAAGGCAAGGGCGTCTCGGAACCACTCCATCGTGGCCCGCAACCCATCAGCACCCAGACGGTCCGCCGTCATGCCCCGCGATGCTAGTGGTCCGTCTCCGCTCGACTCGCGAACCACTCAGACCAGCCGTTACCCTCCTTCTCATCCCCGATCACCGGTAGAAAGAGTCCTCGTGCAGGGTGTGATCAAGGCTTACGATCCCGAAACCCGTCTCGGCGTGGTTGTGCGCGACACCGATTTGGCCGAATTCGACTTGGCCCCTAATGCGCTCGAGGGATCGGTGTTTCGGATGCTGCGCCAAGGCCAGCGGGTGCTGTTTGATCTAGTAGAGGGGCAGGCCACCCGTCTGCGGCTGGGCTCAGAGGTAGACATGGGCACCCCTTCGTTCCTCACTGCCGCCGGAGATTCGGAGCACGCGTGAGCCGTTCGGTTGCCGACCAACTTCGCGTCGGCTTCGGCTTGGACTCGGTGGATGTCCGGGCGGGACTGACCCAAAACGAGCTGTTCGCCGCCGCGATAGCCGGAGATCGGGGTCGCACCCGCATCGACGGCGGCGAGCATGACCAGAAGGCGTTCGCCACCGCTCTGGGCGACGACGGACCCCTGATCTTCTACTCCGATCCAACTTGTACCGGCCGTCCGGTGCAGGACACGTTCGCGGTGGCCTGGCCCGAATTAGTGGACGACGTGTGGTGGAAGTCGGACTTCAACAAGTTGGACGGAGACCACTATTCGGGACTGCTCGATCGGGTCTTGGCCCACTTGAACGAGCGACAAGCCACGCTGTACACCGCCGATGTCTTCTGCGGCTGGGACCCGGAGTTCGCCATTCCCTATCGGCTGGTCAGCGAATACGCGACCCACGCCTACTTCGCCAACATCATGTTCCCCAAACAGGTGCGCGACGACGCAGACCGCGACGCCGTTGGCTGGACCATGATCAACGTGCCCAGCTTCCGGTGCGACCCCGACCGCGACGGGACCCGCACCGACCGGGCGGTAATCATGGACCTGCGCAATCGGCTGGGGCTGGTGCTCGGGCGAGCCGATTACTGCGGCGTGGTGAAGAAGACCATGTTCACAGTGATGAATTTCGTACTGCCCGATGCCAAGCAGCTGACCATGCAC
>VYDF01000098.1 GCA_009843565.1 Acidimicrobiia bacterium
CATCGGCCAGCGTCTGGCACTGGGCGGGATCGGTGATGTCGGTCGACTGCCACACCGTGCGGCGACCCATCGCCTCGATCTCGGCGGCCAGCGGCTCCATCACCTCGGTACGGCGGGCGCCCATCACGATGTCGGCCCCTTCGCGGGCATAGAGCCGGGCGATTTCGATGCCCAGACCGGGCCCGATGCCCGACACCAGCGCTACTTTTCCAGCCAGCATGTCTGCCATTGCTCAACCCCTGTTTCTGTCACCGGCTTCGGTCTGCTCTGTCCGATTCCAAGTTCTCTCCAGCTTCGCGCACCCCGCGCTCGACTCCCCTGCTGAGGAGGGCCGCTGGTACTTTCATCGGGCGGGAAACCGGCGATGGCTATGAGCGCAGCATTCGGGATCGACATAGGGGGCAGCGGGATGAAGGCCGCGCCGGTGGATGTGGACACCGGTGAGCTGCTCGAAAAACGACTCCGGATTCCTACCCCGAAACCGGGTGTTCCCGAGGAAGTAGCCGATGTGGTCCACGAGCTGGTGACCTCGTTCGGGTGGACCGGTCCGGTGGGCTGTGCCTTTCCCGCCCCCATCGTCGGCGGCACCGTCAAATGGGTGGCGCATTTGGACGACTCGTGGGCCGGGGTTGACATCGCTGAGACGATGAGCAATCGGATCGGCGCCCCTGTGACGATCATCAATGACGCCGACGCCGCCGGAATCGCGGAAATGACCCACGGTGCTGGAGTGGGCCGAAATGGGACGGTGTGCTTTACGGCTTTCGGTACCGGGATCGGCAGCTCGGTGTTCGTAAACGGGAGCCTGGTGCCCAACACCGAGTTCGGCCATCTCTACCTAGCCGGCCATGACGACGACGTGGAGGTGTGGACGGCGGCCAAGGTCCGTCAGCGGGAAGACTTGGACTGGCCGACATGGGTAGGCCGGGTACAGGAGTACTTGGAGCACCTTGAAAGGATCATCTCGCCCGGTCTGTTCATCCTCGGCGGTGGTATCAGCAAGCAGTTCGACACTTGGGGTCCGCTTTTGGACATCGACACCGAAGTCACCGTCGCCAAGATGCGGAACAACGCCGGCATCGTGGGTGCGGCTATGGCGTCGGTTGGCGGTGCGGCCCGACCCGGGATCGGTTAGACCTCGGCCGAGGGGAAATCGGCTACACCTCATGATGGACCGGTACGCCCGCCTAGTCACTCGCTCCCCGTGGCGCACCATCGCGGTGATTGCCATCATCACTGTGGCAATGTTGCCGGGCGTGGCGATGACCACCGAGGAGCCAGATGCGATCAGCTCATTCGTGCCCGACGGAAGCGATTTAGCCAGAGCAGTCGAGGAGTTGGAGGCGAGATTTCCAACCTCAGGTGACGTCTCCAGCGTTCAGATCGTAGTTCGAGGCAATGCGACTTCTCCCCAGGCCATTCGAGAGGTCATCGCCCGCTCGTCCATGGCACTGGCCCGTCCCGAGGTGTCACCCTTCGTACCCCCCACCGACAATCCACCAGTTCTGAGCTACGCCCATTTGGTCGTCGCCCTGGCAGGGGTGCCCCCCGGTCAGCTCACCACCGACGACGTGGAGCGCGCCCTGGCCATCGACCCGTCTGACGACCCCCGAGCAGCTCAGTTCGATTTGCTGATCGGCAAGAACAGCGGCTTCGGAGAGATCAGGCTCCAGCGCAACGACACTCTGGAATTGGAGGTCTACGACGCCCTGTTGGTGGTCGACGAGGTGTTCCAGGAAGGGGACTACGGACAGGATACCTCGGCCCGTACCCTCTCCAGCGCTCGGTTCCAAGAAGGTGCCGAACAGGCCCTTGCCGACGGCAACTACTTGTTCCCCCTCGCCCTGGTGGTGATGGTGGTTGTGCTGTTGACGCTGTTCCGCTCGCCAGCCGACACGGTGGTGACCATCATCGGGATTATCTTCACCGCGCTGTGGCAGATCGGCTTATCGGGATACCTCGGCCCCGACGGGTTGGACAAGATCAACGGCATCACACCGATCAGCATCATCGTGCCGGTGCTGTTGGTGGGCCTGACCGTGGACTACTCCCTTCAGGTGGTGTCCCGACGTCGTGAGGAAAGGGACAGTGACCCCGGCCGGGCCACCAGTCGAGCGATTGCGTTAACCGGGGGAGCAGTTGGGCTGGGGGCGCTGACCACGGCGCTTAGCTTCTTGACAAATTTGGCCAGCCCCCTGTCCCCGATCCGGGATTTCGGTATTTTGGCTGCCTGCGGCATCGTCTCTGGGTTCGTCATCATGACGTCGTTGGTTCCCGCGGTGAGGATTCTGGGCGACCGTCGTCGTTTGGCTCGAAGCAAGCCGCTGAGAACTCGCCCGGTCATCGACTCCATCCCCGCCTTACGCCACTTGCTGGCTCCCACCGTGGTCCGATGCGCCCGACGGCCAAAGGTCACCCTATTGGCGGTGGTGGCCTTGGCCGCGGTTGCGCTCGTTGGTGGATTCAACGTGGAGACTGAATTCCGAGAAGATGAATTCTTGCCCGAGGACTCCGAGGTGGTGCAAGACCTGCTGCTGGCCCGCGAAGAGACCGGTGGCGTGAACACCACCGTCACCGGAGTGATAATTGCCGACTTACATGACCCGGCCGCGGCTAGGGCGCTGGTGGCGATCGACGATGTGCTGGGGGGGCCCAATGCAGCTTCTACAGAAGCGAGCCTGACTCGCCCCGTCCAGGTGGTCGGCATCGCGGACACCACCCTGGTCTCGCTGGCTACCGAAACCGTGCCCGAGGCCCGAGAGGTGCTCACCAATGGATCGCCGGAAGAACTCGCTCAGTTGTATCGGGAGATTGCCCGCGCTGCACCCGACGAATTCGCCTCCGTGGCCTCATTCACCGGTTCGGCAGACGATGACGTCACCATCATCCCGATCCAAGCTCATCTGGGAGACGAAAGCGATACCCACGAAATGTACCGAGACACAGCCGACCTCTGGCCCGATCAAGTGCCGGGGAGCATTACGGTTACCGGCGCGCGAATCAACACTGCGGTGACCAGCGCTGCCATCGCCCGCAGCCAGACCATCTCCATGATCATCACCGTCTTTGCAGCATTTGCCCTGCTCACCGCGTTCTTCTGGCGAACCCATCGCCGACCGCTGCTGGGGGCGATCACCGTGGCCCCCATCGCGGTGGTGCTCATGCTCCTGCTAGGGCTGATGTGGGTTCTCGGAATCAATTACACCGGACTGACCGCGCTTATGACCTCGCTCACCATTGGTATCGGCGTGGACTACACCATCCACTTCACCCATCGATATCTGTATGAGCGCGAGCAGGGTGCTCCGGTAATGCAGGCACTGACGTCCACCGCCAATACCGTCGGCGGGGCCCTGTTCGGGTCGGCCACCACCACCGCCTTGGGCTTTGTCGTGCTGGCATTTGCCCCCCTGCTGATCGTGAGCCAGCTCGGGATTCTGATTGCCATTACCGGAATCCTGTCGATGATGGCCGCCGCGATCATCCTCCCCTGTTTACTCGTGTTGGCCGAGCGCCGAGTCCAACCGGTGTCGGGATAGGGTCCGGGCGTGACGTTTCCTGTCGACGGCTCGGTGGCGGTGATCACCGGGGCCACTCGGGGCATCGGCCGCCAGATCGCCTTCCGACTAGGGCGGGCCGGGGCCCGGCTAGTGGTGGTGGGGCGCACCGGGACCGACAATCCGGATGCCGTGTTGCCGGGGTCGCTGCCCGAGGTGGTGGCCGCGCTGGGTGCCGAGGGCATCGAGGCCCGCAGCGTGCAGGCCAACTTGACCTCGCCCG
>VYDF01000229.1:0-1082 GCA_009843565.1 Acidimicrobiia bacterium
ACATCACCGGCATCGGCGGCACCGGGGTGGTGACCACCGGCCAGCTCATCGGCACTGCGGCCATGCTCGACGGGTCCAACGTGCAGGGGCTCGACCAGATCGGGCTGTCGCAGAAGGCCGGCCCGGTGGTCAGCGATCTGCGCATCACCCGAAGCGGCCGCTCGGGCAGCAACCGGTTGGGCGACCGCCAAGCCGACCTGCTGTTGGCCTTCGACCTGCTGGTTGCGGCGTCGGCCACCGGCCTGGATGCGGCCGACGCAGCCCGCACTTCGGTGGTCGGATCGCTAGACGTGGTGCCGCCCGGCTCCAAGACCGCCCACCCCGAGATCGACATGCCCTCTGCCGAGGAACTCTTGGAGCGGGTGCGGGCCGAGACCCGGGCCGACGCCCAGTTCTGGGCGGGGGCATCCGACCTGGCTCAAGCGCTGGTGGGCGATGCAGTGGGGGCCAACGTGTTCGTGGTGGGCATGGCCGTGCAAGCCGGGCTGCTGCCGGTGACCCCGGAGGCTCTGGAGACCGCCATCGAGCTCAACGGGGTGGCCGTGGAGTTGAACACCGCCGCGTTCCGCTGGGGCCGCTGGTGGGTAGCCGACCCGGCGATGGTGGAAACCACCGCGGCGGGGCGCGGCGAGCCGGTGCCCGACAACGCCCGGACGCCGGAGCACGACCAGGCCAGCGTGCTGGGCCGAAAGCTCAGGGGCCGCATCGAGGAAGTGGCCGACGGCGACACCGTTCTGGCCGCGGCCCTGGAGTTGTTCACCGCCGAGTTGGTGGGCTTCCAGAATCGGGCCTTGGCTGCCCGCTATCTGGATGAGGTGGCCGAATTCGCCACCGTGGAGCGGCGGGTTAACCCCGGCTCCGCCGCGCTGACCGCAGCGGTGGCCGCCGGCCTGTTCAAGCTCACCGCCTACAAGGACGAGTACGAGGTGGCCCGGCTGATGCTGGATGCCGACGGCCACGCTCCCGCGGTCGCTGCCGCCCAACCCGGCGACCGGCTGGCCTGGCTGCTGCATCCGCCCACCTTGCGGGCTATGGGCCGCAAGCACAAGATCGCCCTGTCGACCGGACGCTGGCGTCCGCTC
>VYDF01000229.1:1092-3774 GCA_009843565.1 Acidimicrobiia bacterium
CTGTTGGCCAAGGGCAAACGCCTGCGGGGAACCCCGTTTGACCCCTTCGGCCGGGCCAAAGTCCGCCGGGAGGAGCGCCGCTTGCCCGCCGAGTACTTGGTGGCGCTGCGCGAGGCCGTCGAAGGCGCCGCTGCCCCCGAAGACCTGCAAACCGCCCAGGCCATGGCCGAAGCCGCCGACGTTGTCCGCGGCTATGAAGACATCAAGCTGGCCAACATCGAGCGCTTCCGGGCTGCGATCAACCGCTAGACCCGTCTAGATCTGGGCTTCGCGGGGGTCCCAGCGCTCGCGGGCCTTGTCGCCCACCCGGTTGAGGGCGAACACGGTCATGAACATCACGATGCCGGGTACGAACACCAAGTGGGGATGGTTTTGGTAGTTCTCCTGGCCCGCTTCAATCATGTTGCCCCAGGTGGGCTCGGGGGGTTGGATGCCCACCCCCAGGAAGCTGAGCGACGCCTCGGCCACGATCAAGACCGCGGTCACCAAAAAGGCATACGACACCATGGGCAGCGCCACATTGGGCATCAGCTCCCGGAAAATGACGCGCCTGTCCCCTGAGCCCATGGCTTTGGCCGCCAAAACGAACTCTCGCTGGGCAAAGGTCAGGGTGTTGGCCCGGGCCAGTCGTATGTAGGTGGGGATTCCCAACATGGAGAGCTCCAGCGCCATCGTCCACTGATTCTGCTCAAACACCGTGGCCATGGCGACCAGCAATATCAGCGGCGGGAAGGCCAGCAGAGAATCGGCCAAAATGCCCACGCCGCTGTCGAACGGCCCTCGGAAGTAACCCGCGGCAATTCCGATCAACCCGCCGATCACCAAGCCGATGGCCACCGCTCCCAGGCTGATTATGAGCGAAGTGCGAGCGCCCCACATGACCCCGCCCAACAGATCGAGTTCCTGGGAGTTGGTGCCCAGGGGATGGCGGGAGAACAGGTCGGGGCGCAGCCGCAGACCTTCATCGAAAGAGTTCTTCACCAACTTGGACTCGGGCAGGGGAAGCCACTGCACCAAGATGGCCGAGAGCCCGATCATCACCAACCAGACTCCAGACAGCCATGCCGAGGTGTCGAACCCCGCACCCCAGCGCCTCTGGCAGATCGCGTCCAAGCCCAAATACGCACCGGCGATGCCCACCAGCACCAAAAGCACCCTGATCTCGGCGGTCGCGTCATTGAGCACCATGGTGCCGATGAATATCGAGGCGATGCCGATGGGCAGCAGCGGTGCCTGCCATATCGGTCGCGGCACGGAAATGCGGCCCCGGATCTCCGGCTCGCCTTGGGCGATGGTGCCAAACGCCGCCTCAGACACGGCCCCGCCTGATTCTGGGATCGAGGTACTGGTAGGAGATGTCGATGATGGCGTTCAGCAGCACGTAGCCCACCGCCAGCACCAGCACGCCCCCTTGGACCACGGTGTAGTTCTTGGGCAGCACCCCGAAAGCGACGATCAGCTTGCCCAGTCCCTCCAGCCCGAAGATGCTCTCGATGATGACCGTGCCCCCGATGAGACGGCCGAGGGTGATTCCGGCAATGGTGATGAGGGAGAACGACGACGGCCGCAGCGCGTCGCGGAACAAGATCCGCCACGTGGGCATGCCCTTGGCCCGCGATGACAGCACAAACTGCTCCTGAAGGGTCGACAGCATGTCGGCCCGCAACAGTCGGGTGAACACGGCGATCTCGCTCAAGGCCAAGGCCAAAGCGGGCAGGAACAACGAGCGGAGCTGCTCCTGCCAATTGTCGTCATAGCGATGAGACGCGGTTCGGGGGAAGTCGGGCCACTGGACATATACCCAAAGCAGCAGACCGGTGACCAGCAGCGCGGCCACTGCATATCCTGCCCACCCCGAAGCGTCGGAGCGGTCTTCCCACAATCGACTAGCGGCCAGGTAGAGCAATCGCAGCGCGACCAAGCCGACGACTATCACCCACAGGTAGCGGGGGACAGATTGCCGGAACACGAAGAAGAAGATGAACAGCAGGCCGGCCAAGAACGTCGGCACCGAGATAAAGGTGAACATGGTGCCGCTCACCAGTCGGTCGGCCCGGTTCCCCGCGGCGTGGGCCGACCACACTCCCAAGAAGATCGAGACAGTGAACGACATGCCCAACGCCATGGCCGCCAATCGCAGCGTGGGGCCCGCGCTGCGCTGAAGCAAGTCGGAAACCGGTTCATTGGGCGGACGCAAGGACTGGCCCAAGTCGCCCGATAGCGCGCCGCCCAGCCAGTCCCCGTAT
Organism: Acidimicrobiia bacterium; assembly: GCA_009843565.1. Classification (GTDB taxonomy): domain Bacteria; phylum Actinomycetota; class Acidimicrobiia; order Acidimicrobiales; family Bin134; genus Poriferisocius. The sequence continues at coordinate 3,339 of VYDF01000229.1, forward strand.
CGCTCGGCAATTGGCTTGTCCAGCCCAAGCGACTTGCGGATGGCCTCCAAGTCCTCGAGCGTGGCATCCGTTCCCAGGGCGGCAGCCGCCGGGTCGCCGGGTATGAGGTCGATCAGGAAGAACGTGGCCAGGGACACGAGGAAGAGCACCGGCACGAGCCGGACCAGCTTCAAGCCGACCACTCGCAGCACGGTGCTCTTCCTCCCCTAGAGCTCTATGAACTCAGTTTTGACAGTTGCGCTCAGTTCTCCATGTACGCGTTGGCGAACAGGAACAGGGTGGCCATGGTGCGTTGCACGCCCTTGATGTCGGGGGTGAGCGCCAAGCCCTCTTCGTTCACCGACCAGATAACGCTGGGCAGGTGCTCAGCCCAGACGCACTGGACATGGGCCAGTGCCGCTTGGTGATCTTGCAGCGAGGCGGCGCTTTACAGGGC
>VYDF01000196.1 GCA_009843565.1 Acidimicrobiia bacterium
GCCGAATGCGAGATAGCTCTGGGCGAACATGACCACTACTCAACAGTGTATTGAGCGCGATGTCAATTTATTTCCCGATCAATTTGTGGGCCGACCGCTAGAGCCCTGGCTTGATCTCAAACGTCACCAGTCCATCGGGGGTGACGTCTTGGTGGGCTTCGCCGATCACCTTGAGGTGAATGAGGTGGGCGAAAGTCTCACTGGCGGCCATGTCGCCCCAGGCCCGCTCGCTGAACAACACCCGCATAAAATCCTCCACGGTGGCGCAGCCCAGTTTGGGGCTGGCGTGGCGCAACACGTTTAGCCGCTCGTGGTGGTGTTCGCAGATGTCGTCGGCTCGGCCCCCGATGTCGGAGAAGGGGTGTCCGTGAGCCGGGAGGGCCATGGTGGCGCCCTCCAGAGTCTTCATACGCTCCAGCGAATCGAAGAACTCGGCCAGTGAATCGTCGGAGTCGCTGCGGCCGGCGATGTGGGGAGTGATGGTGGGAAGTACGTGGTCGCCCGAGAACACCGCGCCGTGCTCGGGGTCGTAGAGGCAAAGGTGATCGCCGGTGTGGCCTGGTGTGTGGAGCGCCACCCAGTCCCGTCGGGCGAAGCGGATGATCTGGCTGTCCACCACCTTTACCGTCGGCTTGGGAGTCTGGAACCAGCGGGCGTGGAAGTTATCTCGGGCCCGGAACCGCTGGATGTGCTCCCGGCTGGGGGGAGTTCGCTCGGTTCCCCACGGGGTGAGGGCGCGGAAGCTGTTCTCGATCCGCTCCAGCACCTCCTCCTCGGAGGCGTTGGCCTCGGCGTCGTGGTCTTCCCTCGTCTCGTTGCGCTCCCAGATCGGGCGGAAGCTCTTGTGGGTCAAGATGTCGGCGCCGGCCTCTTCTCGCAGCCGCTCAGCGCCGCCGAAGTGGTCGAAGTGGGAGTGGGTGATGATGGCGGTGTGCACGTCGCCCACCTTGTAGCCGGCCCGGCCCAGCCGGTCGACCAGGGCGTTCCAGGAATCAGGGCCGGGCAGGCCGGGGTCGACCACCGCCACCCCTCGCTCGTCTTCCATCACGTAGCAATTCACGTGGCCCAGCCCGGGCAGGTTCACCGGCAACATGGTCCGAAGCACCCCGGGCACCACCTCGGTTATCTCGGTTGTGGCCTCTTCTTGCTCTTGCTTGCGGGGGCGCTCAGTCATCCGCCCGCCTTTTTGGGAATGGAGAAACCTGCCTCCGTGGGAACGGAAAAAAACGTGTCCCGGTAGTGGCGCAGTTCGTTGAGGCTCTCGCGGATGTCGTCAAGGGCTCGGTGGCCTTTGGCCTTTTGAGGGGCCTTGCGAAATGCCGGGGGATTCCATCGGCGAGCCAGTTCCTTGATGGTGGAGACGTCGATGGAGCGATAGTGAAGAAAGTTCTCCACCTCGGGGAGGTGGGCGGCGAGGAAACGCCGGTCTACCCCGATGGAGTTGCCGCACAGCGGCACGCTGCGGGGCTTGTCGATGTGTGTCTTGAGGAACTCCAGGGTCATCTCGCCCGCGGCCTCCAAGCTCAGGGTGGATGCTCTGATCTCCTCCAGCAGCCCGCTTTTTGTGTGCATCTCCACCACCACCTGCTGCATGGAGGCCAATGCCTCCGGCGGTGCCGAAACCACCAGGTCAGGCCCCTCGGCAACCAGCTCCAAGTTGTTGTCGGTGATGAGGGTGGCGATTTCTACGATCACATCGGAAGCGGGATCCAACCCCGTCATCTCCAAGTCCATCCAAGCCAGCATGCTGGTTTGACGATAGAGCGTTGCGATGGAAAAACCCGCACCGGCGGGTATTCGGCTCAGATCAGGAGAAGTATCCGCTCAGGCCAGGTAGTGTCACCGCCGTGTTGGAGATCCCCATTGTTCGCAGCCGTCCTGACCTGCCGTTTCCCCGCTATGCCACCGAGGGCGATGCCGGCGCCGACCTGGTAGCCAGCGAAGACGTTGAGCTGGCCCCCGGAGGCGGCCGGGGCCTGGTGCCCACCGGCACCTTCATTGCCATCCCCGAGGGATATGCCGGGTTCGTACAGCCCCGCAGCGGCCTGGCCCTGCGCCACGGCGTCACCTGCCTGAACACGCCAGGCCTGATCGACTCCGGCTACCGGGGCGAGCTGAAGGTGCTGCTGGTGAACACCGATCCGACCGAGCCCTTCCTGGTCCGCCGAGGCGAGCGGATCGCCCAGCTCGTGCTGCAAAAGGTGGAGCAGGCCGACTTCATTGAAGTAGAAGAACTCCCACCGTCTTCACGAGGATCAGGAGGATTTGGCTCAACCGGGGTCTAGCGGACTAGAGGTTTATCTAGACCGACTTCTGCAGCCACAGGCGGTGTTCGTCGGGGTCGAGCTTCCAGGAGTCCACCAGCGATCCAGCCGAAGACTCGAACCGGTCGATCCTGTCGAGGGGGATCGGTTTGCCTCCCCGCTGCTCAAGCTGGGCTTCCACGGTCACGATGCCGGCCTTGCTCTGGAAGTCGAACGCCATGGTTCCGTTCGGCCGCTCTGGGTCGAGCAGCAGCATCACGGCCTCTTTGATGACCTGGCCGAGGTTGGCGGTGTCGTCGGGCGAAAAGCCCTGATGGTTTGCGGCGTGGACGGCGGCGATCTCGGCCATGCGGCTATACCTTCGAGCCGCGGGCACCTCGACTCTCACGCCGCCGCTCACGCTCTTCAGCCGGTCATCTCTGCCGGTCCCATGTCTTGAGGGTACCAACAAGAGCAGCGAGACATGGAAAGGGGGAGCGGCCGGTATTCTGACTCGATGCTTCGAGTGGGTCTCATCGGCTGCGGCGCCATTGGCTCGGTGGTGGCCCGGGAACTGTCTCAGGGAGCCGTCGAGGGGGCCGAGCTGACCGCGGTATTCGACCTCATTGTCGACCATCCCCTGAGGGTGGACGATCGGGACTCGCTGTTGTCCCGATCAGACTTGGTGGTGGAAGCTGCCGGCCATGGGGCGCTCCGCGAGCACGGGGCGGCGGTGAGGGAGGCGGGCACCGACCTGTTGGTGGTGAGCATTGGCGCCCTGGCCGATGAAGATCTCGAATCTAAATTGCGCGGTGCCGACGGCGGGCGCCTGTTCCTCTGCACTGGGGCCATCGGCGGTTTCGACATCTTGCGGGCCGCCATGCTCCTGGGGCCGTTGGACGAGGTGGCCATCACCAGCACCAAGCCCTCGGCGGCGCTCAGCCGCCCATGGATGGATGAAGAAGTACAGGATGCGCTGACCCACGGCGCCGCGCCAATGACGGTGTTTGACGGTCCGGCCCGAGAGGCGTGCGCCCTCTTCCCGGAATCGGCAAACGTGACTGCCACCTTGTCGCTGGCCACCGTCGGATTCGACCAAGTGCGGGTGCAGATGGTTGGCGATCCCGCGGTCACCAGGGTGCGCCATGTGGTGACCGCATCAGGGAAGGCGGGCAACTACGAGCTGTCGTTTGAGAATGCCGCCTCTCCGGACAACCCCCGCACCAGCGCGGTCACCGCGTTCTCCGTGCTCAGAGCCGTCGGTGACATTCGCAGTCCCTCGGTTTCTTTTCTCTAGAAAAGAAACCCTTGATGAATTTGATGGCTGTATATAGCTTGACGTTCTAAGTGTTGCTTACCTGAGCCTGGGCATATTGGGCGATGGGGGGATGTCATGGTTGAACTGCCGGATCAGTTTGTTTTCAACACCTTTGCCTTCTTGGTGTGGGGCGCCTTGGTGATGTGGATGTGCGCGGGCTTCACGATGCTGGAGTCGGGCGCGGTCCGCACCA
>VYDF01000249.1 GCA_009843565.1 Acidimicrobiia bacterium
GCCGGGGGCGCTGGCCCGGTCTTGTACCTGACATTCGACGACGGCCCCCACCCCGTGTACACGCCGCAAGTGCTGGAAGTCTTGTCCCGCCATGGCGCTCGGGGCACGTTCTTCGTCATCGGCTCGCTGGCCGAGCAATACCCCGGCATCATCCAACGCATCAATGCTGAGGGCCACACTGTTGCCAACCACACATGGAATCACGAGGCTTTGGCCGGTTTGCCTCAAGAGGTGTTCGACGACACGGTCGGGCGTACCCAGGAATTGCTCGGCGCTCGGGCCGCATCGTGCCTGCGGCCCCCCTACGGGTCTATCGATGCCTTCACCCGCGACTGGGCAGCACACCACGGCCTGGATATCGCCCTGTGGGATGTGGATCCCGCCGACTGGCGACGTCCTCCGGCCGCGGAGATTGCCCAGCACATCGTCGACCACGCCCGCGACGGGGCCGTGGTGCTGCTGCATGACGGTGGCGGCGATCGAACCCAAACTGTCCTGGCCCTCGAGGCCGCGCTCCAGCCCCTTGTCGCCAGCGGCTTCCGCTTCGAGCCCTTGTGCCGCTAGTGATCCGCCGGTCGGAGCTCTGGATGAGCGGCTCACTAGGGTGAGGCGAATGGGAAAGAGAGCGGCGGCGATAGTGGGGCTCACGGAGTGGGCGCCCAAGCGGGTGTGGGACGAGCCCATGTTCACCATGGAGGCGTGTGCGCGGCTGGCCGCTGAGGTGTTGGCCGACGCCGAGGTGGACAAGGGCGAGGTGGACGGGCTGGTGGTCAACGGCTTGCGGGAGTCGCCCCTGTTCGCTCCTTCGGCGCTGGCCGAGTTCTTGGGCATTCGCAGCAACTTCAACGAAGTTGTCGACCTCGGCGGTGCCACTCCCGCGGGCATGGTGTGGCGGGCGGCTGCGGCCATCGAGGTGGGTATCTGCGACACGGTGCTGGTGTTCACCCCGTCGGTGCCGGCCCCGCCCCAGCCGGGTTCCAACGGCGGCCCGATGAAGATGAAGATGGGGGCCTACATGGGTGGCGAGGTCTGGGGCTCGCCCCAAGGGCAGTTCGAGATTCCCGCTGGGCTGGTAGCCGCTACCCCCAGCTTCGCCATGGCCGCTCAGCGCTACATGGCTGCCTACGGGGTGAGCGAGGAGACCCTGGCCAAAGTGGCGGTGGACTCCCGCTACAACGCCCAGGCCAACCCTATGGCGGTGTTCTACGGCAAGCCCATCACTGTTGAAGATGTGATGACCTCGCGCTACGTGGCCGACCCGCTGAAGCTGCTGGAGATCGTCATGCCGTGCTACGGCGGCTCGGCGGTGTTGGTGACCAGCGCCGAACGAGCCGCCCGGTGTCCGCACCGCCCGGTTTACGTGAGCGGCTACGGCGAGCACCTCACCCACAAGAGCATCACCTATGCCCCCGACATCGTCGACACCCCCATCCGGCTGGCCGCCGACCGGGCGTTTGCCATGGCCGGGGTGTCTCGAGACGCGGTGGACATGGCTTCCATGTACGACTGCTACACCATCACCGTGCTTTTGACCATCGAGGACGCCGGGTTCTGCCCCAAAGGGCTGGGCGGGCGGTTCATCGACGAGCACAGCCTGCGCTACGACGGCGACTGGCCCCTCAACACCCACGGCGGGCAGCTGGGTATGGGCCAGGCTGGGCTGGGTGGAGGCATGAGCCATATCACCGAGGCGGTGCGCCAGGTACAGGGCCGTGCCGGCGAGCGCCAGGTGCCCGACTGCAACGTCGCCTACGCCAACGGCACCGGGGGAATGCTGGCCGAGCAGGTGGCTCTCATCTTGGAAGGGGCCTGATGGTCCATTTCTCCACCGACGGCCGACCGCTGCCCACCCCCACCCCGATAACCGCTCCGTACTTCGATGGCTTGCGGGAGCATCGTCTGGTGCTTCAGCGATGCCCCCGCCACGGGTACTTCTTCTACCCCCGGGGCCGGTGTCCGGTTTGTTTGGGAGATGACTGGGAGTGGGGGGAGCTGAGCGGCCGGGGCACGGTGTATTCCTTCACTGTGGACCGGGCCGGCCACGACCCGGCCCTGGCAGGCCGCATCCCGTTCGCCATCGCCCTGGTCGACCTGGAAGAGGGTCCCCGCCTAGTGGGCAACATGGTGGGCTGCGACGTCGATGACATCACCGTGGGCATGGCCGTGGAGGCGGCCTACGAAGACGTCGAGGACACCACCCTGCTGGGCTTTCGACCTACTGGTTGAAAGCCTGCCAGGTGGGTTCTTCGTAGGGGAGGGTGCCGAGGCCGTCGTGGTTCTCGGGCCAGTTGGCCGGGGGGAGGCCTAGGGGGTTCACTCCCACTTCGGCGCCGTAGAACAGCTTGTGGAGGCGGCGCACAAAGTACCAACGCCCGTCGCGGCGCTCGTAGGTGTCGTCGTAGCGGATGGCCTGGTGAATCCACCGGTCGCCGTCAGCGATCTCGGCCTTGCAGTACACGTGGCCGGTGGCATGGTCGTCGTCGATCAAGTCGATCTGGTGAGTTCCGATATTCAGAATCGACACCCTTATGGCCCCAACCGACTCCTCGAAGTTGGCCCGAAGGGCATCGCGCCCATAGGTGTCCCGTCCCACCCGCACGTCGTCGATGAAGAGGTCGATGAGGGCATCCAGATCCCGCCGGTCGATGGCCACCGCGTATCGGGAGGCCAGTTGCCGGATCTCCTCGTAGGCCAACAGGCGGGCAACGTCGTCCATCGACTGCTAAACGCCCTCGGCGAGGCGGTTCTCGGTCCAGTCGATTTGAAGTTCCCGGACCGCGATGCGCCAGCCCTCGTCGAGGCGGACGAATTGGTCGTGATAGCGGATGAACATGATGAAGTCGGTAGCGGGGGTCCCGTCGTCGGGAACCGTCAGGTGGTGGGCGATGCAGTAGGTCTCGCCGGTGGCGTCGTCGCCGGTGATCTCGGTCTGCTGCTGGCCCAGAAAATGGAATGTGGCGTTGTAACTCATCCGGGAGATCGCCCGGGCGATCTCCTCTCGGCCGGTCCGCTCGCTGAGTATCGTTCCTCCACTGGGCAGGTCGACGCGTCGCAGCACCCCGTCGGGGGCGAAGCAGGCTGCCACGCCCTCGGGATCGCCCCGGTCCACACAACGGGCGTAGTCGGCGGCGAGGTCGGCCAATGCATCTCGATCAGACATGACCCCACCTTGTCACGCGCCAACCCAGAGGGAAACTTGTCGGCCCCATCTCTCTTCTTAGAGGCATGGAAGCCCAGAGAGTAGGCTGCGGCCATGGCTGTAATCGAAGCTGTTGATCTGGATGTGCGCCGGGTAGCGGGTGCGCTGGGCGCCGAGGTAAGGGGCCTGTCGCTGGCCTCGGTGTCCGACGAAGAGTTCGCCCTCATTCAGGAGCTGCTGGACGAACACTTGGTGTTGTTCTTCCCCGACCAGCACTTGACCCCCGACGAGCACCGGGCCTTCGCGATTCGCTTCGGCGAGCCGGAGATCCACCCTTACATCCCCAAGCTGGACGAAGACCATCCTGAGATCGTGGTGCTCAAGGGGGAGTCGGGTTATGTAGCCGATGTGTGGCACACCGACTGCACCTTTGAGCAGTCTCCGCCCATCTGCTCGGTGCTAAACGCCATGGTCATGCCTCCCGCCGGCGGCGACACCATGTGGTCCAACATGTACAAGGCCTATGAGACCCTGGCCGAGCCCATGAAGCAGATGATCAACGGGCTCACCGCCATCCACACCGCGG
>VYDF01000086.1 GCA_009843565.1 Acidimicrobiia bacterium
TGTCGAGCAGCCGTAGCTGTGTCTAGCGGGGTGGGGGTAATAGCATCGGCTAGTTGTCCAGAACAGGGCTGAGCGGCTGTTGGATGAGTTGGCCGAGCGGCTGAAGCAGCTGAGAGCCGACCTGGAGGTGGCCGAGGAGCAGTGCCTCCACTTCGAGGACTTGTCCGAAGACGCCCGGCTGCGGGCGCTGGTCTCGGAGACCCCAGCTTCTGAGCGCCAGCATCGTGACGCCGCCCGTCAAGCCGAGACCATGGCCCGGCACCGAGCCCGGTTGCGGGAGGAGGTCCGCAGCTTGGAGCAGCAGCAAGACGAACTGTTGGACAGGTTCTACTCCGATGTCTGACTCGTCGGCCCAAGGTGGGTCCACCTCGACAGACGATCCAGTTCGGATTGTGTTGGCCGAGGACGAGGCCATCATCCGGCTCGACCTGCGGGAAACACTGGAGGAGGAGGGCTACGTGGTCGTGGGAGAGACAAGCCGGGGCGACCAAGTGCTCGATTTAGTGAGAGAAAAGCGCCCCGACGTTGCCATTCTCGATGTGAAGATGCCGGGAACCGACGGGATCACCGCTGCGGCCCAAATACGCGACGAGCGGCTGTGTGCGGTATTGCGGCTCACCGCATTCAGCCAACGAGACCTGATCGCCCGAGCCGCAGACGCCGGGGCCCTGGCCTACCTGGTCAAACCATTCGAGCGAGTGGAACTAGTGCCCGCAGTAGAGGTGGCCCTGGTGCGGTTTCGGGAGCTGTTGGCCCTCAACCACCAGGTGGAGCGGGCCGAGGCCCGATTGGAGGCCCGCAAGGCTATCGACCGGGCCAAAGGGCGACTCATGGACGTTGTCGGGATGTCGGAGTCCGACGCCTACAGCCACATCCAGCACCAGGCCATGAGCGAGCGACGGTCTATGGCCGAGGTGGCCGCTGAGATCGTCGAGATGGGCGACGACCAGCTGAAGGCCCTGAGCGGGGACCGTTCCGATGACTGAACCGGGCGCTGCCACCGTGATGCTGGTGGACGGGAACTCGCTGGTCTATCGGGCCTTTTTCGCGGTCCCCGAAGACATGACCACGGCCAGCGGACAGGTGACCAACGCGCTGTACGGGTTTACCAGGATGCTGTTGACCCTGCTTCGGGACCACCATCCCGACCGGGTGGGGGTGGCTTTCGACCGACGCGAGCCGACCTTCCGCCACGAGAGGATATCTACCTACAAGGCCAACCGCGAGGAGACTCCCGAAGCGCTGCGCCAGCAGATGGGTCTAGTCCGTCAGCTGGTGGACACGCTGGGCATCACCGCGGTGGATCACGCCGGGGTGGAAGCCGACGACGTCATCGCCACGCTGGCCACGCAAGCCCGCGACCGGGGCGACAACGTGATCGTGGTCACCGGCGACCGCGACGCCTACCAACTGGTGGAGGATCCCCACATCCGGGTGCTTTACAACAAGCGGGGAGTGTCGGACTACGCCCTGTACGACGAGGCCGGCATCGAGGAGCGCACTGGGGTGAGGCCGTCCGACTACGTGGCCTACGCCGCCCTGCGAGGCGATCCCTCCGACAACCTGCCCGGAGTGAACGGGGTTGGAGAGAAGACCGCAGCCAAGCTCATCAACGCCTACGGCAGCATTGAGGAGTTGTATCAGCACGTGCCCGATCAGACCCCGAAGCTTCAGCAGAACCTGGGGGAGGCCGAAGACCGGGTGAAGCTCAATTTGGAGCTGATGGAGCTGCTGCGAGACGTACCTCTCGAATTGGGAGTGGACGATCTAGATCTGGCCCCGCCGAGAGCCGCTGAAATCGAGGAGCTGTTCGACTTCTTGGAGTTCCGGAGCCTCCGCGACTTTGCAGCCGAGGTGCTGGACATGGATTTGGGCGGTGCCGGCGACGGCGCAGGGGTTCTTGAGGCAACGGTCGAGGCCGTCTCGACCGTAGAGGCCGCGGCCGACACGCTGAGCCGGCTGGCCGCCAACGGCGACCCGGTGGCCCTGGCCGCAGGATGGGGAGACCCCCTTGATGCCCGCCAGCCCCTTCGTCGCCGACTGTTGGGATTGGCCCTGGTTGCCGACCTCGACGCCGGTCAAGCAGTGTGGCTGTCTGCCGACCTGTTGGAATCAGCCGGGCAAGATGCCCTAGCCGCATTCTTTGGCACCGGCACCGAGTTCATGGCCCACGACGCCAAGCCGCTGATTTTGTGGCTGCTGTCGCAGGGGATTGATGCCGTCGGACTATGCCTTGACGCCCAGATCGCCGCTTACCTCTTGGATCCAGCCAGCGGGCGATACGGACTCGACGATCTCATGAAGACCCACACGTCGATGGAGCTTCCGGGTGCCGACAAGACCGACGAGGGCCGGCTGTTCTCCGACGACTCCGGCGATAGAGTCGATCCGCCGATGCAGGCTGGCCTCCACGCCCTGGCCGTTGCCCATCTGGCTGCGCCGCTGCTGGCGGCCTTAGATGCCCAGGGCCTGAGCGACCTCAACGAGGACATGGAGGTGCCCCTGGTTCGGGTACTGGCCCGCATGGAGCACGTGGGCATCGGGGTGGACGTGGAGAGATTGACCGGGCTTCGCGACCAGTTGGCCGCCGATGCCGAACGGCTTCGGGCGCTGGTGCTGGAGGCGGCGGGCGAGGGGAGCTTCAACGTGAATTCCTCCAAGCAAGTGGGGGAGTTGCTGTTCGACAAGCTGGGCCTTCCCCCCCAGAAAAAAACCCGGACTGGGGCCTACAGCACCGACGCGGCCACCCTGGAGAAGCTGCGGGGCGAGCACCCGGTGGTCGACGCGCTGTTGGACTACCGAGAGGTGGAGAAGCTGCGCTCCACCTATGGGGAGGGCCTGGTGGCCGCGGTGGCGCTGGAGCCCGACAACCGCATCCGGGCCACGTTCAACCAGACGGTGGCCCGCACCGGGCGGCTCAGCTCCGACGCCCCCAACCTGCACAACATCCCGGTGCGCACCGAGACCGGTCGGGTGTTCCGGGAGGTGTTCGTGGCTGGCGAGGGCTGCGAGTTGCTGGTGGCCGACTACAACCAGATCGAGCTGCGCTGCATCGCCCATCTGGCCGAGGATCCGGGCTTGATCCAGGCTTTTGAGTCCGGCCAGGACGTCCACACCTCGGTGGCCGCCCAAGTGTTCGGCATCGAAACCGGTGCCGTGGGGATCGAAGAACGATCCACCGCCAAGATGGTGTCCTACGGGCTGGCCTACGGTATGGAGGCATACGGCCTGGGACAGCGGCTGAACATTCCCACCGGCGAGGCCGCAGTGATCCTCGATGCCTACTTTGGGGCATTCCCCACGCTGCGGGAGTACATGGATCGAACGGTGGCCGAAGCCCGCGCTCGGGGCTATACCGAGACCCTATTCGGACGGAGGCGCCGGATTCCCGAAATCAACTCCTCTAACTTCCGGCTTCGCCAGGCGGCTGAGCGCCAAGCAATGAATGCCGGCATCCAGGGCTTGGCCGCCGACATCTTCAAGGTGGCACTGGTGAGGCTTGACCACGCGCTCCAAGTCCGGGGTTGCGCCAGCCGCATCATCCTTCAAGTACACGACGAGGTGATCCTGGAAGTGCCTGAAGGCGAGCACGACGGCGTGGAGGATCTGACCAAGGCAACCATGGCCGGGGCCTACGATTTGAGGGTTCCCTTGGAGGTACACCTCTCCTCGGGACACACATGGGCCGACGCCAAGTAGCTTGCCTCGCTGTTGGGC
>VYDF01000077.1 GCA_009843565.1 Acidimicrobiia bacterium
CCATCGCCGGCTGCTACTTCATCGCCACCAAGTACATCGCCGACACCCCCGGCGGCGACACCTTCATCGTCGGCGGCAAGTACATCGACCAGATGGTCCGCACCCCCGAAGGCTGGCGCATCGCCCACCGCCTGCTGGAGCAGACCTTCCTCGACGGCAACCCCGAAGTAGAGGCCGTCTCAAAGGCCCGCTGGGCCGCCCGCCAACAGGATGGGGCCTAGGCCCAGATGCCCAAAACCAGCTTCGAACCAAGCCAAGCCAGACCAGCGTGCGCAGGGCCATTGGCTAACGTGAGCTCATGAAACGCGTGGCATTCCTCATCCCGATCGCCCTCCTAATCGGAGCGCTCGGCCTGGCAGTGCCAGCCGCAGGCCATGACGGGGACCACCTCGCCGAGATCGGGCTCCGCGATCAGCTGATAGTCAACCAAGAGAATCTGTTGAACGTGTACCGGTGTGCACTGGAGGTAGACCTCGAACTGGTGCCAGGCGGATGCAGCGAACCGTCCGGCGGAATCAGTCAACCGCCCGCCGCAGTCCATTGCGAAGATTGCCACGCCGAGATCGAGCTCCGCGACCGGCTGATAGCCGACCAAGAGAAGCTGTTGAACGTGTATCGGTGCATGCTGGGGGCAGACATCGAACTGGTTCCGGACGCATGCGGCGAACCGCTAGACCTGATCGGCCAATGGGACTACGGCGTCTACGCGGCGCGTGGGACAAATCCGGGCATTCCGGTGGTATGGGGCTACGACCTCCGCGCCCACACGTCCACCATGTCGCAATTTCCAGATTTGCGGCTGATTTGCGACACGGTCCGTTACCCGAACCGCGGGATTATTGTCGAAGTCCATTGGCAATTCGCCCAATTCGTCTCCAACGCCAGGTTGACCGCCCCCGTGGCCTATACCGTTGCCGGAGAGACGCATGCCGAGGAATGGTCCGGTGCATTCAGGACCATCCCGCCCATTACATTGCTCCTGCCCAAGCAGCCTCAATACATGGCGTTCCTTACCCGAGTGGCGGAGGCGGGCGGCGAGTCGTTGCGCTTAGAAGTCGAAGACCTCGACGGGCAGACAGAGTCGGCGGAGTTCGATTTGCGAGGCTTCGCCGGCGTCGTGTCCACGCTCCACACCCACTGCTGAATCCCCATATCGACGGTTGTTGCCGCCTCCCCAACCCCTAGAAGGGGTCGGTTCCACTCCGATCCAAATGTGAGCGGTCAGAGCCGCAGCAGGCGGGTGGCGTTGGCGTTGAGGGTGTCGGCTATGTCGGCCACGTCGGGGCCGGTGCCGCGGTCCCAGCCGCCGAAATTGGTGCCGTAGACCAGGCGGTCGGTGCCGTATTGCTCGAGGGCCAAGGTGAGCTCGGCGGCGCCGGTGATGTGGCAGTCGAACCACAGGCGACTGAGGGCTCGGTCGAAGGCCCCTGGTTCTTTGATCCACTCGGGGGCGGCGGGGCGGCGCTCGGCCAGCTTGCGGAGCTTGGACAAGACGATGGGGGTGGTACCTCCACCGTGGGACAGGCACAGATCCAGATCTGGGTGGCGCTCGGTGACCCCGCCGAACACCAGGGTGGCCACCGCGACGGTCTCCTCGTAGGAATACTCCAGCACCAAGTCGAGGTCCCAGCGGCGCAGCCGGGGGTCGAGCAGCGGGCCGTCGATGCCCGACTGGGTGGGGTGCAAGAAGTGAGGCACGTCGAGCTCAGTACACAGCGACCAGAGTTGGTCGAGGGCCGGGTCGTCGAGGGGGGTGCCGAAGTCGGTGCCGGTGTAACCGGCTAGGAGGCCCAGCTCCTGCACTGCCCTTTGGAGCTCCGAACAGGCCGCTTCGACGTCCTGCATGGGTAGCGCGGCCAGACCGACGAAGCGGTCGGGGTGAGTGGCCACCGCGGCGGCCAGGTCATCATTGTGACGGCGGCAGAAGTCGATGGCCGACTGGGGCTCGATGAAGTGGAGGTAGGTCAGCGGGTTGGGCGAAAGGGCCTGCGTCGAGATGCCCTGGGCGTCCATGGCCTCCAAGCGCATGTCCAGCTCGATGAACAGCGATCCCCGATAGGCCACCCCGTCGAGCTGGTAGCCGCCTACCCGGAACCAGGGGGTGCCGTCTTCGTGGGCGCCGATCTCAGGACCGCACGACCCGGCCGCACCCATCGTGCCCTCCAGCACGATGTGAGCGTGGACGTCGATAAGCCCGGTCAACGGCCTTCCATGATCCCGTCGGCGCCAGGCAGCCAAGAGGCCACGCCGGAGATGGGAATGGCGCACACCACCGCCTCGGTGATCTCGGCCTCGGAGGCCCCGGCGTTGCGGGCACCGTTGGCGTGGATGTTCACGAAGCGGCTGGAGAACTCGGCGGCGTTGATGGTGCACAGCAGCAGTTCCACATGCTTGGCGTCGAGCATGTTCTCGGCCAGCGACCACTGGCGCATCAACACGTAGCCCTCCAAGGCCCGAGGGGCGTTGTCGGCCATCACCTCGATGTAGTCGGGCACGAATCCGAAATAGCTCTGGAAGTAATCCAGCGCCGCTTGTCGATCCAGGGAGAAATCGGGGATCGGCTCGGAGGAATGGTCGGCGGCGATGTCGAAGGCCTGGTCGATGGCCCGGGCAAAGGCGTTGAAGGTGGCCTCGCCCCGGGAGATGAGCACCGCCAGCGATGCGCCGCGGGCGTCGCTCAGGCTCAACCCCAGTTCTCGGGACCGGGTCATCTCCCGAAGGGTCATTTCGGGCTGGCCGCGAACCGCGGCGGCGCAGGCCATGTACAGCGCCTTGGCCCACGCGGGGCAGGCGCCGTCGCGGTCGGTCACGTCGCGGATGCGGGCGTAGCCCTCGGCGAACTTGGGCGAGATGGCGGCCAGTTCCCCGCCAGCCAGTGCCGGGCTGCCCAGCTCGGTGTGGACTGCGTTGTTGGAACCAGCTCGCGCATCCTTTGCAGCAGCTTGCATGGTCATCTCTTGCCTCCCTTGGCCATTTTCATTGTCAGAGCTACAACATCAAAGCTTGGACACTTCTCCGCCGTCGATCACGAAACACGAACCGGTAACAAACCCGGACGCCTCCGATGCTAGGTAACAGACCAGTGGTCCGAGCTCATCGGGGTGACCCATTCGGCGGGCGGGAATCTTGCGGAGCCGGGCTGCCAGGGTGTCGGGATCGCCCAGCACCGCGGCCTGGGCATCGGTTTCGAACGCTCCCGGGGCGATCACGTTCACCCGGATGTTGAAGCGGGCCCACTCCCCGGCAAGGGCCTCGGTGAGCCTCAACAGACCGCCCTTGGACGCCGAATAGGCGGCCAGCGTCGGCTTGCCCTTGAGCCCAGATGTCGAGGCCACGTTGACCACCGAGCCGGGTTGGCCCGCGTCGATCCAATGGCGGGCAGCTCGTCGGGCCAGGGCCGCCGGGGCGGCCAGGTTCACGGCCAGCACTTCGTCGAACACGTCGTCGGGCTGGTCGACGAACCTGGACGCGGGAGCGATGCCCGCGTTGTTGACCACCGAGTCGATTCGACCGAACCGACTCACGGCCTCGTCCACCAGCCCGGCCACCGCGTCTCGGTCCCGCATGTCGCACGGCACCGCAGCCACTGCGTCGCCCAGTTCGGCGGCCAGCGCATCCAAGGCACCAACTGAGCGGGCCGCGGCAACAACCTTGGCCCCTTCCGCCACCATGGCCCGCACCGCGGCCTC
>VYDF01000303.1 GCA_009843565.1 Acidimicrobiia bacterium
CCACCAGCACGGGGGCCAGCCCCAGCGAGGGCTCGTCCATCATCAGCAGTCGGGGTTTGGACATCAGGGCCCGGGCGATGGCCAGCTGCTGGGACTCCCCGCCCGAAAGGTAGCCCGCGGCCACCGTCCGCTTTTCTTGCAACACCGGGAACCGCTCACCCATCTCGTCGAGCAATTCGGCTCGCTCGTCGCGGGACCGGGTGATGCCGCCGATCTTCAGGTTTTCCTCCACGGTGAGGTCACCAAAGATCCGCCGATGCTCGGGGACCAACGCCACGCCCAAGCGCAGCAGCTTTTCCGGCGAGTGGCCGGTGATGTCGGCCCCCTCGAAGGTAATCGACCCGGCCGCGGGGGAGAGCAGGCCGGCGATCGATCCCAAAAGCGTGGTTTTTCCGGCGCCGTTGGGTCCGATGAGGCCGACCACCTCACCGGACCCAACACGCAGATCGGCGTCTCGAAGCGCTGAGATCGCACCGTATCTGGTTGTCAACCTCGATACTTCGAGCATGGTGCTAATCGTATGTGAGCAACAGGCCTGAGTTTTCCGGCCTCGGCTTAGCCGATGGTGTCGACCAAGGTGTCCACGCCATTGACGATCCGATTAATCGGCACGGCCTTGGGCGGGATGCCGTTGGTCCCGGCGAAGGTGATCTCACCAGTCAGGCCTTGGAAGCCCTGAATCTGGGCCACGGCGGAGCCAATGTCGGCGGGGTCGGTGCAGCCGCAGTCCAGGATGCCCTGGATGCCCAGGAACATCGAGTCCACGTACAGCGCCATGAAGCCCCGGCTCTCCAGCGCCTCGCCCTTGGCCGCTTCATAATCGGCCAGCATGGTATCGATGCGGTCGCCCGGAGCGATGCTGGTATGCGGGGTATGGGCGATGCCCTCGTTGTTGTCCTCGAACTGGATGCCGGTGGCGTCCAGCGCGTCGGTGCCGATGTAGGTCAGGCCGTCGAGGCCTTGGCCCTCAAGCTGGCCCCGAAGCGCAGTGACCTGGAAGCCCAAAGCGGCCGAGAACACCACTTCGTTGTTCTGTGAGATGCCGGCGATCTCGTTGACTTGAGCCGAGAAGTCGGTGTCAACGGCCCACACGTAAGACTGGACGCTGACCACATCGCCGCCCAGTTCCTCGAACTTGGCCATAAAGGCATCGGGGTTGATGCCGGTGTAGGGGATGCCCGCACCCTCGGTGAAGACGATGGCCCGGGTAATGCCCTGATCCCACGCCCACTGGGCCGCGGCACCGGACATGCCGAAGTCGTCGAAGGTCACCAAGAACGAGTTGTTCGAAGCGTCAGCCAGGGTCGGCTCGGTGGAGGCGGCTACGAACAGCGGGACTTGGCCCTCGGTGGTCTGAAGGATCGGCAAAGCGAAATCGGCGAACGGCGGGCCAATCAGGAAGTGAGCGCCCCAATCCAAAAGCTCCTGGGTGGCCAGCACGGCGTCGTCGCCCACCTCGGCCACTCGGACCTCCACCGGTGAGCCGAAGATGCCACCGGTGCAGTTGACCTTCTCGGCAATGAATGGCACCAGCTTCGAGCCGGGGATGTCCACGAACCCGACCACGTCGCTGAAGTCCATGGCCATGCCCACCCGGATCGGATCGCCCGTCGGCGCGTCGGCGCAGTTGCTCAGGTCGGCGGCCAGGATGGCGTTGATGTCAACCTCGGCACCATCGGGCGCTGAGGTTGCTCCACCGTCATCATCGTCGTTGCCACAGGCGGCCACCACAAGGGCAAATGCCGCCAACAGCGCTAGCAAGAACTTGAGCTTGAGTTTCATGAACTCCCCCTCCTCGGTCAGGTTGCGCGAACCTTACGGCAAAAATCGTTTGGGAGCAAACGACCTTTGTATACAAAATACAAAATACAAGCCGTGCCCGGCGCTGTCAATGGCTCTTCAAGAAGGCAGCAGCTCAGCCGCCAATTCACCCGCCACCACCACCGGTTTTCCGTCCAGGGTCACAGTGCAGCCCCGCATAGGAAGGTCGAAGTGCCCTCGGCAGAACCGCCCC
The DNA here is from genome assembly GCA_009843565.1 of Acidimicrobiia bacterium. Lineage (GTDB taxonomy): Bacteria > Actinomycetota > Acidimicrobiia > Acidimicrobiales > Bin134 > Poriferisocius. The sequence continues at coordinate 2,015 of VYDF01000303.1, forward strand.
GCCACTTCGTTGGCTCCCGTGGAATACAAGAAATTGCCGGCGAAGGCCCGGAGCTCGGTGCCGTTGTGGTCGGCCTTGTCCCACAGGGCCATGGCCTCCCACCGGGCCGAGGTATTCATCCCCCAGCCCACGTGGCTCACGGCGTAGGCCTCGGGTTCCTCGAAAGCGGCCAGGTACGACCGAAACAGCTCGGCGTCCACCCCGCGGCCGTCGATGTCGGTGATGTAGTCGTCCACCACGGTAAGCGTGACGGGGTCGCGGATGTACTCCTTGAAGGTGAGGTTCACGTCGCCGGGGGCCAACACCACTTTGCCGTTGACTGTTCCCGCCGCAGGGAACGCCAACACCAGGCCGCCGGGCCAATGGGCGATGGTTCCCGGCTCAGTGCACCAACCGTGCGACCCGGCCCGCACTGCGCCGAAGAGATTCACGACTAACTCGGTGCCCGCATCCGATTCAACCCTCATCTCTTCGGCCTGCTCTAGCAGGGCGACCCCGCTCGCCACCCGATCACCGAGGGCCGGATCGTGGGGCCACCGTTCGGTGTTCTCAGGATGCTCGTTGGACACCATCAGCACTCGGGCCCCGCTGGCCAAGATCTGGCCGAGCTCGGGGGCGTGGAGCAGCCCCTCCACCGTGCAGTCCACGATGAAGTCGGCATTGGTCAGCGCGCCCAGTGCCGCCGCGTTGCCGGCCAGAGCCACCGACGCCCCGGTGGAGCGGATAGGCAGCGGCCCCAGATTGGGCGGGGTAGTGACCACGACATCGACGGGGGTAACCCCGCATTGCGACAAGGCCAGGCGGGCGGTCTGCACTATCTCGGGTCGGCTCCGGGTCTCTGACAGCACTACCGCAGTCTCGGTCGGCACCAGCTTGCAGGCTTCGAACTGATCGGCGTATCGCCTCACCCAGGTGCTCTCGATCATCGGTGCTCGCCCCTTGCTTACACCGGGGTCTCGGTGGCGTCGTCAAAGAGGTCGGCCCGGCCCAGGCGCTCGAGGCACACATCCATGCTCCAAGGGTGCATGGCCGCGCCGCATCGGGCGTCGCGGTAGAACTGCTCCAAGCGAGAAGGCCGCAGCAGCGCCCGCCCCCCGCATACCCGCAATGCGAGGGAGGCGAGATGCGGAGCGCCGTCCATGGTGGTAACCATCGAGCTCCACGCCCGTCGCACTTCCTGGGGATCGGGATCAACCCCACACTCGCCCAGCACCCGGTAACACAGTGCCTGGGCCCGGTCGTAGGTGAGGTTCATCTCCGCCCAGCCCTGCTGCTTGATGGGGTTGGAGCGTCGGGCGGAGGGGCCGCCGTCGCCGATGAGGTACTCGGCGGTGGCGTCCATGATCGCCCCCATCAGTCCCAGGTAGGCGAACGACAGAGTCATGAAGAAGTACGGCCAGCGGGCCGCGGCCTGATCGAACATCCCTGTGGGGATCCACTCGCATTCGGCGGGGACGAATACATCCTCCAGCACCAGGTTGCGGGAATCGGTGGCCCGCATGCCCAGCGAATCCCACTCGCCCTCGATGTGCAGGCCGTCGGAGTCGGCGGCCACTCCCAGAAGCCGGACCCGTGGGTCACCTTCCACGACGCACACGACGTTGTGAATGTCGGCCGCCCCGCTGAGCGAAGCGAATATCTTCCGACCGCTTACCCGGTAGC
>VYDF01000145.1 GCA_009843565.1 Acidimicrobiia bacterium
GTTCGGCGGGGGGCGGATCGGGCTCATGGGGGTGATGGCAGATGCGACCATGGCCGCTGGTGGCGAGGTGATCGGGGTGATTCCGAACTTCTTGGATGAGATCGAGGTAGCCCACCAAGGCTTGACCGAGCTCCACCTGGTAAGCGACATGCACGAGCGCAAGCAGCTCATGTACTCGCTGTCAGATGGCTTCTGCGCCCTCCCAGGCGGACTCGGCACTCTGGAGGAGTTGTTCGAGGCGGCCACGTGGACTCAGCTGGGGCTTCACGAGGGTGGGCGGTACAAGCCGGTGGTGCTGTTGGATGAGGACGGGTTTTGGAAGCCACTGGCTGGATTCTTTGAGCAGATTATTGAGCTGGGTTTTGTGAAGCCTGATAAGGCGAAAATCATCCAGCGGGCGGGTTCAATTGATGAGGCTTTGGAGTTGCTTTATCCGTCGTCGAGTTGAGCGTTGAGGCTCTCTACTGCCTCGATGAACTCTTCGACGAGGTTGTAGACCACTTGGCGGGTGGGGAGGGATTGGTTCATGGCCCCCACGATCTGGCCGACGAAGTAGTTGGTCAGCTTCTCGGCCCCGCTGCCTGGGTGATGGGCCACCCGGTCTATGCGGCGGCGGGGCTCGCCGGTGAGCATGATCTGAAGCGGCATGGGTAGGGGATCGGGGGTATCGGCCCGGTTCCACTCTTCCGTCCAGGCCGAGCGCAGCATCCGGGCTGGCTTGCCGGTGATCGTGCGGGACCGTTCGGTGTCAGACGATCCAGCAGCCAGGAACTTCTGCTTGACCGCGGGGTGGGTTTCAGCCTCCTCTGTGGTAAGCCACACCGAACCGCACCACGCCCCTTGGGCGCCCAGTGCCATCGCCGCCGCCATTTGGCGCCCACGGCCGATGCCTCCCGCGCCCAATACCGGCACCGGGGCCACCGCATCCACCACCTCGGGGATGAGCACCATGGAGCCCACCTCTCCGGTGTGGCCGCCGGCCTCGTATCCCTGGGCGACGATAAGGTCGACGCCCGCGGCTACATGGCGCTCGGCGTGGGCAGCCCGGCCAGCCAAGGCAGCCACCTTGGCCCCAGCGGCGTGACCCTGAGCGATCATCTCCGGGGGAGGCGGGCCCAGAGCGTTGGCCACTAGGGCAGGCTCGTGGGCCAAGGCGATCTCGAGTTGGCGACCGGCGCGGCGGCCTGACAGCGGGGCCGCCGGACCCCAATCTCGGGGTGAGCTGTCATCGGGTGGCAGCGGCGGTACGTCGTAGCGCTCGAGCAACTCGTCGAGAAATCGCCGGTGCTCATCGGGGATGAGCGAATTGGCCTGTTCGACGTCCAGCCCTCCCTGTTCGACACCCTCGTAGCGGGCAGGAACGACAAGATCGACGCCGAAGGGACGATCGCCCACCTGCTCCCGGATCCAGACCAGATCAGTTTCCAGTTCGTCCTCGGTGTGTCCGACAACGCCCAGTACGCCCAAACCACCGGCCCGGCTAACCTCAGCGGCCACATCTCGGCAGTGGGTAAAGGCCAGAATCGGAAACTCGATTCCAAACATCTCGGTAACCGCAGTACGCATATCTGGTTATCCTTTCAGGTCTTTTCCAATCGACGCTTCAGGTTGTCGGCCCGCTCAACAAGGTGGTCGCCACCCAGGTTGCCGATCACTTCGGGGAATTCGGCGGTGGGGCCAGTCCAGGCTAGGTCGTTGAGGTGGTCGAAGGTCGGAGCGGTGTCGTCAATGGTGGCTATGCGGCGGAACAACATAGCAAGTTCCCGGTTCTCGGCCAGGGTGGCGGCCAGCTTTGCCGATCCCCGCACGCTCACCTCCCACTGGCCCGCGGCGTCGGGGATGTTCTCCAGGTGGCGGTAGTGGGACAGCACCGTGGCGGTAGAGCGGGCTCCCCAGCCAGACAGGCCGGGGAAGCCGTCGGCGCTGTCGCCCACCAGCGCCAGGTAGTCGGGAATGGACTCGGGGAGCACTCCAAATTTAGCCACCACCCCGTCGTGGTCGATGAGCTTCTGCTGGCGGCGGTCGTACTGCACGATGCGGCCATCTTCGGTCACGCATTGGGCCAGGTCTTTGTCGGGGGTGCAGATCAGCACCTGGTCCACGTCGGAGGCGAGGGCGGCCTTGCGGCCCGCGGCCCCCATGGCGTCGTCGGCCTCGTGCTGCACCATGGGCCACACGCAGAATCCGGCCGCGGCCAAGGCCTCTTCGACCAAGGGGAACTGGGCCATCAGCTCGGGCGGAACTCCCTCCCCGGTCTTGTAGCCGGGCCACAATTGATTGCGGAACGACTCGATCACTTGGTCGGTGGCCACTCCGATGTGGGTGGCCCCGTCGTCAACGAGTTGGAGCATGCTGTGGACCACCCCTCGGGCTGCGCCCCGCTCCGGGTCGCGGTTGCCGGGTGAGAAGTGGTAGCGAAACAGCTCGTATGTCCCGTCGACCAGGTGAATCCGCACGTCCTGACCGTATCCTGTGGATTGGTGTCCGACAGGTGCTGAGCTGTATGGCGGTTGACGCACTGACCGTATCCTGTTGGGCGGCGCTGACTGATGGACAAAGGGGATGCTATGAGCGAGACGGTGATTTTGGCCGGGGCCCGCACGCCTATCGGGAAGATGTCAGGAGGACTGGCGTCGTTTCGGGGCACGGAGCTGGGCGCGCTGGCCATTCAGGCTGCGCTGAACCGGGCTGGGGTGGCCCCGGAGCAGGTGGACTACGTGTTCATGGGTCAGGTGCTCTTGGCTGGCGAAGGCCAAGCCACGGCTCGCCAGGCCGCGGTAGGGGCGGGCATCCCCATGACGGTGCCGGCCACCACGGTCAACAAGGTGTGCTTGTCGGGCATCAACACCGTCTATCTGGCCCACCAGATGATCTCGGCCGGCGATGCCGAGATCGTGGTGGCCGGCGGCATGGAGTCGATGACCAAGGCGCCATATCTGTTGACCAAGGCCCGGGAGGGGTATCGCCTGGGTGACGGCGATCTGGTGGATTCCATGATGTACGACGGGCTGTTCTGCGCCTTCGACCAATGTGCGATGGGAACGGGAACGGAGAAGTACGCGGCGTCGAGCGGCTTGCCCCGCGAACCCCAGGATGCGTTTTCGGCCCAGTCGCACGACCGGGCCTCGGCCGCTGCGGCGGCCGGGCTATTCGATGACGAAGTCGTGCCGGTGGAAGTGCCCCAGCGCCGGGGCGATCCTGTGACGGTATCGGCCGACGAGGGGGTGCGCCCCGATGCCACTGCCGAGTCGCTGGGGCGGCTCCGTCCGGCGTTCGATGAATCGGGCAACATCACCGCGGGCAACGCTTCGCAGATCTCCGACGGAGCTAGCGCGCTGGTGGTGGCCAGCCGGGAGCGAGCTGAACAGCTCGGCGTGGCGCCGCTGGGGTCATATGTGGGCTACGGCCAGGTCGCCGGGCCCGATCCGTCGCTGCTCACCCAGCCGTCGAGGGCAGTCTTTCAGGCGCTCAAGTCGGCCGATCTGAGCCTGGGCGCGGTGGACTTGTTCGAGATCAACGAGGCATTCGCCGCAGTGGCGCTGGCGTCGATGGCTGATCTGGGGATTTCCGACGACGTGGTGAACGTGAATGGCGGGGCCATCGCCTTGGGCCATCCCATTGGAGCCAGCGGCAACCGCATTGTGCTCACGCTGTTGCACGAGCTGCGCCGTCA
>VYDF01000139.1 GCA_009843565.1 Acidimicrobiia bacterium
GCTGGCTTGCGCGGTGTGGAGTTCGTAGCTGTCAACACCGACGCTCAGGCTCTGCTCATGAGTTCAGCTGAGGTAAAGCTTGACATTGGTCGAGAGCTGACTCGAGGTTTGGGTGCGGGCAGTGATCCCGAAGTCGGCGCCCAGGCTGCGACCGATCACCGCAAGGACATCGAAGAGGCGCTCAGCGGTGCCGACATGGTGTTCATCACCGCGGGAGAGGGCGGCGGCACCGGTACCGGGGCCGCTCCGGTCATCGCCGAGATCTCCAAGAGCCTCGGCGCGCTCACCATTGCTGTGGTGACCCGTCCGTTCGGCTTTGAGGGCCGCCGCCGCTCGGTGCAGGCCGAGGGCGGAATCCAAGCCCTCAGGGACAAGGTCGATACCCAGATCGTCATCCCCAACGACCGGCTGCTCACGATTTCCGACGACCACACTTCGGTTGTGGACGCGTTCCGCAAAGCAGACGAGGTGCTGCTGCACGGGGTGCAGGGGATCACCGACCTGATCACCACACCGGGGCTCATCAACACCGACTTCGCCGATGTGCGGATGGTGATGCAGGACGCTGGGTCTGCGCTCATGGGTGTTGGCATCTCCTCCGGCGAGGGGCGGGCGGCCAGCGCGGCCCGCAAGGCCATTGCCAGCCCGCTTCTGGAAGCCTCCATCGAGGGTGCCCGGGGGATCCTGCTAAGCATCTCAGGAGGTCCAGATCTGGGCATCTTCGAAGTGAACGAGTCCGCGGAGATCGTCCAAGGAGTAGCCCATCCCGACGCCAACATCATCTTTGGAACGGTGGTGGACGATTCGATGGGCGACCACATCCGGGTGACGGTTATTGCCGCCGGGTTCGACCGGTGGGAAGGCGAGCGGGCGACCCGGATGTCGGTCACCGAACCCCGGGACCCGTCGGATGTGGCCGACGTGTTCGGTGGAGCAGACGACGACCTCTTGGCCTCCGATGTCGACGACGAGTTCGACATCCCCTCGTTCCTTCGATAGCGAACCCAGCCGAGACATTGCACTGACCAGATCCCCAGCCGAGATACCGAGACATCGCATTGATCAGCTCCGCAGAGGTAGCCGATCGCTTTGGTGCATTGCGGGAGCGGTTGTCGCGGGCCGGGGGCGACAAGGTCAAGGTCGTTGCCGTTACCAAAGGGTTCGGTCCTGATTCGGTTGCTGCGGCGATTGGTGCAGGCTTGGCCGACGTGGGGGAGAACTACGCCCAAGAGTTGCTCTCCAAATCGAATAGCCTCAGCGCTCAGCCAGGCATCGATCTCCAGCCTCGCTGGCACTTCATAGGCCGGCTTCAGCGCAACAAGATCCGCAAGATCGCCTCGCTGGTGCACATTTGGCAAAGCGTGGACCGTCCGGAGTTGGCGAGTGAAATCGCACGACGGGCCCCGAGCGCCACTGTACTGGTGCAAGTGGACATTGCCGGCAAGGATGGCCGTGGCGGCTGCCCACCCTCTGAAATCACTCGACTGGTGCGGCACTGCCGCGATGCCGGACTGGAGGTTGCCGGTCTGATGGCCGTCGGGCCCCCCGGACCGCCGGAACTCGCCCGTCCTGGCTTTCGGCTGCTCTCAACCCAGGCTGCCGATCTCGGCCTTCCCGAGCTGTCCATGGGGATGAGCGCCGACATCGAGGTCGCAGTGGAAGAGGGTGCCACCATGGTAAGAGTGGGCACCGCGCTGTTCGGCGCTCGGCCTCGCTAAGCGTCTTCGAATTACGGCGGCCCCCTGTCCCGTTATTGGGGGCTGATTCCTGTACCATCGGAAAGACCAAGCGATTCACTGCCGAGAGGGGGATGTGCATATGTCATCCGTGTGGCAGAAAACAAAGTTCTGGCTCGGGTTCGGGACTGAGGAGGAGTTCCCCACCGGGGGCTACATGGAGCAGGAGCCCGACATGCGCCTCGTGGCGCCGACGCCCGAAGACCAGTATTCGCCGGGAGGCGATACCGGCTCGGTCCGACCGATACCCTCGAGCGAGCCGTCTGAGGGCGAGGCGAAGGCCGATCAGCCCCACACCGGCTTTGTCCGTCCCATACCCTCGGTTTCCTCCAAGCCGTCGGTGGTCACCCCCACCTCATTCGACGATGCCAAGGATGTGGGGGACTGCTTCCGAGGCGGGCAGGCCGTCATCGTGAACTTGCAGCACGGCAGCCGGGAGGTGGCCCGGCGGCTCATCGACTTTTCCAGCGGACTCTGCTACGGGCTGGACGGTCGTATGGAGCGGGTCGCCGACCATGTGTACTTGCTCACTCCTTCAAATGTGGAGGTGTCGGCCGAGGAGCGGCGCCGCATGGAGCAGACCGACTACCAGAACGGCTGACTACTGGGATTCGGCTTTGGCCAGGCCGACAGCAAGGTGGCCGGAGTCAATCATGACTCCTGAGGCCATGTCCGCCTCGGCATCGGTGCCAATAAGCTGAAGTTCGCCAGTGGCAAGCACCTGCTCGCAGACATAAGTCTGATGGGCTCTGACCGCGTCGATGATCTCTGATCCGGCGGTCAAGGTCAGAGTGATCCGATCGGTGACGTCCAGGTCTTGGTTCTTGCGCTCGGCTTGGATCACCCGGACCACGTCTCGGGCAATCCCCTCGGCAGCCAGCTCGGCGCTGACAGCGGTGTCCAGGGCCACCAGGGCATCGTTAGTGCGCAAGGCGGCAGCAGTGGTGCCCTCGACCGGGTTGAGGGCCAGCTCGAACTCGGTGTCTGACAGCGTGTGACCGGCAACGGTGACGGTGCCGTCGGGGTGTTGCTCCCACCGGCCGGATCGGGCGGCGGCGAACACTGCCTGGACGTCCTGGCCCAGACGAGGGCCCAGCACCTGGCCATTGGGACGGAGCACGAACTGGCCATAGGCCGTCAGGTCGTGGCTGAGAAGAACCTCCTTCACGTTCACCTCATCGGCGATCAGATGGGTGAACGGTGCCAGGGCGTCCACATCCCGGCCGGCCACGGTAAGCGACAGCAGGGGCTGGCGAACTCGTATCCCCTCGTCCTCTCGCACCCTCAGGCCGGTGGAGCACACATCTCGCACCCGATCCATGGCGGCCACCAGTTGGGGATCGGCTGGAAGCTCCGCGGGGTCGGGCCAATCACACAGGTGGACGCTCGACTCTCCGGTGAGGCCCCGGTGGATCTCCTCGGAGACCAAGGGCAGGAATGGGGCCAGCAGCCGGGTGAGGGTGGTGAGCACGGTGTAGAGGGTGTCGTAGGCGTCCTGCTTGTCGTCGGCTGACGACGGGCGGGCCGGAGCCCAGAATCGGTCTCGACTGCGGCGGATGTACCAGTTGTTGAGGGAGTCGATGAACCCCTCCAGCTCGAAGGCGGCGCCGGGGAGGTCGTAGGCGTCCATGCGCTGCGTGACTGCCTCAGTCAACTGCCGGGTCTTGGCCAGGATGTAGCGGTCCAGCAGTTCCTCGGAGCTGGCTCGGGGCTTGGCCTGAATCCCGTCGGCGTTGGCGTACAACGCGAAGAAGTAATAGGCGTTCCAGATGGGGATGATCACCTGGCGAAGCACGTCGTCGATCCCCGAGTCGTCTAGGCGAAGGTCGCCGCCCCGGACGATAGGTGAGCCCATCAGGTACCAGCGCAGGGCGTCGGCCCCCTTGGTGGCGAAGATCTCCTCGGGCTCGGTGTAGTTCCTCAGCTTCTTGGACA
>VYDF01000220.1 GCA_009843565.1 Acidimicrobiia bacterium
GCCGACCCGAGGAAGTGGCGGCACTGGTCATGTATCTCGCCAGCGACGAGTCGCGCTTCGTCAATGGAGTGACTTGGTTGATCGATGGAGGGGCGCTGGCCTGGCGCAACACCGTCGACATGCTCGGCATGTCTCCAGACGAGGCAGCTGGCTAGGCGAGCCAAAGCAGGCGGGGCGGTACCGGAGGCCAAAGTGAGCGTGAAGCTGGGTAGCGTCGGCCTGTTCTCGTATCAGATCCGCTTCCTCAGCCCTGAAAAGCTGGCGGAAGTCGCACAAATGATCGAGCAGCTCGGGTTCGGAGCACTCTGGTTTCCCGGCGGCAACCGCTCCGGACTATTCGCCGACGTGCGGACCGTGCTCGAATCAACCACGAACCTGGCGGTGGCAACGGGGATCGTGCCGATCTTCAAGATTTCCCCTGAAGACGTTGCCGCTTCCTATCGAGCCATCGAGGCGGATCACCCCCTTCGGCTGATGGTCGGCCTCGGCATCGGCCATCGAGAAGACGTCGCTCCGGAGCTCCGCCACGAATTCGACCGGCCCCGCCGAGCGCTGGAGCGCTACATCGACACCCTTGAGGGGCTCGACGGACCCGGCCAGGATCGCCTGCTGATTGGGGCGCAGGGCCCGCGGATGCTCGACCTCGCCCGGGAGCGCTCAGCCGGGGCCCATCCCTACAACGTCACGCCGGCCCACACCGCTACCGCCCGCGAGCGGCTCGGCCCCGCACGTCTCCTCGCTCCCGAACAAGCGGTGGTCTTGGGCGACCGCGGCTCCGCTCTGGCCATTGCTCGGCGGAGCTTGGTGGCGTACTTCCCTCGGACCAACTACACGACGAGCTGGCGGCGCCAGGGTTTCGGCGACGAGGACTTACTCGATGGCGGGAGCGTCGAGTTGGTTGAGGCGCTTATCGCGTGCGGCAGCGTGCAATCGGCGGTCGATCGAGTGGACGCGCATCGTCGGGCGGGCGCTGACCACGTCTGCATCCAGATCATCAACGATCAGATCGCCGAACTCCGCGCCGACTGGCCCGACCTTGATGTGTCGGCCCTGGTAGAGGCCTGGACCTGGCTGAGTGAGGCGCTGGGGCTAAACGCTGAATGAAGCGGGCTACGCCTCGCCCATCAGCTTGGGGAGCAGTGTTCGGTAGTCGTGCTCGTCGTCGCCCTCGTAGCGCGGTGCGTAGGTGGCGTAGGCCCGCGATAGGCGGTCGTAGCGATCTTGCACATGCACCATGTGGTAGGGGTGCGAAACGATGAATTCCTCATCGTTTCGCATCTGCTCCACAACCTTGGCGGCGTAGACGTCGGCGTCCATGCCCAGGTGAGCGACCTCTGCGGTCATCTCCGAGCTCACGAACCCGGGCATGATCAGACCCACATGGATGCGATCGGGCATCTGCTCGCGCAGGGCCTCGGTCAGGGCGAGCACGGCGTGTTTCGACGCGGCATACGCCGCGATGTTGGGATCGGAGAGGAACAAGGAGTTCTCTGAGCCGGTGTTGTAGATCGCAGCCTCACCGTCCTGTTCGAGGAAACGCTGCCCGAAGACCCGGCAGCCGTACCACACGCCAAAAAAGTTGACGTCGAAGACCGCTCGGACGTCGTCGAGTGACGACTCCATAACGGTCGAGAACGGCATCCCAACCCCCGCGTTGTTCATCACCACATCGACTCGGTCGAATCGCTCCCACGCCGCGTCGGCGAGCGCTTCGACCTGGGCAAGGTCGGTCACATCACACTCCACGGCAAGGCAATCAATCCCGAGTTTCGCCAGCGCCTCTGCGGCCTCGTCGAGTTTTTCTCGCCGCGGCTCGCCGATGACGATCCGGGATCCGTCGCCTCCCAGCGCCTTTGCCACCGCGAAGCCAATCCCCGTCGCGCCGCCGGTAATCACCACCGTCTTGCCATTGAAGTCCATCAGTGGAGGTTAGACGCGGCCCGATCGGCGACCCGCTTCTCGAACTCCAGGGCGTCAGGCACGCCGGTCAGCTCTTGCCATTCGTCGAGGGTGGGCCACGTCCACGGCTTGGGCATGCCGGTGGCAACAAAGTGGTCGAGGGCGTCGCGCATCGCCTCCAGCATCGGGAAATAGGTGGCCGCCGGGTAGACGGCCAGTCGGTACCCCATCGATTGCAGCGCCTCGGGGGTCATGTAGGGAGTCTTGATCACCGGGGCCTGGAATGTGATCACCGGCCCGTCCACGAGATCTGGGATCGCCTGCATCTGCTCTTCGGACTCGACCCCCTCGAAGTACACCATGTCGGCGCCAGCGCGAAGATAGGCCGCGGCCCGGTTGATCGCTTCGTCGAGGCCGGCGATGCCGATCGCCTCTATCCGAGCCAGGACTAGAAAGTCGGGGTCTTGCCGTGCCTCGACGGCGGCGCAGATGCGCTCGGTGTGCTCTTGGGTGGAGGCCAACACCTTTCCCGAGAACTCGGTACACCGTCGGGGGTAGCCCTGGTCTTCCAGGTGCATCCCGGCGACGCCGATGCGCTCGAGGTCTCTGACGAATCGACGGATCGCATGGGTCGAGCCGAACCCCGTTTCGCCGTCGATGAGGAGAGGGATCTCGAGACCGCTCACGATGCCCTCCAGCATGGCGACGTACTCGGTGGAGGTGCGGATGCCGAAATCGGGGACGCCGGGATAGATCGAGGCGGTCATCGATCCCGACAGGTACGCAGCCGAGAAGCCAGCTTGTTGGATGAGTCGGATGGAGAGGGGATCGAATCCGCCGGGGAGGATTCCCAACTCCGGGGCTTCGAGCAGGTCCCGAAGCAAGCGTCCTTGCGTCTTAGGCGGTGTCGTCATCTTCACCCTCTGGGCTCTCTGGTGCGGTTGGTTGACACCTAGGCGACCGTAGTGGAAGTGGACAGTAGCGCGGCCCCCGGCCGGCGCTTAGTGAAGCAGAAGCCATGGGTCAGCGCCCCTGGTCGGCGCCGGTTGCCGCCACTTCGCCACCGTCGAAGGTGATCACGCTGCCGGTCATGAAGCTCGCCGCGTCGCTGGCGACGAAGACGATCAGTTCGGCAACCTCGTAGGGATGCCCGACTCGACCGAGCGGGTTCATGGGCAGGCCTTGTCGCTCGGTGTAGTCGATCACCGGCTGGCCGAGGTCGGTGTCGACCTTGCCCGGAGCGATGGCGACGACCCGGATGCCGTGTCGGGCCCACTCCAGCGCCAGTCCCTTCGAGACCATGTTGAGCCCGACCTTGGAGGCGTTGTAGGCGCTGAGTCCAACACTGGGGTAGAAGGAGGCGCTGCTGGTGATGTTCACCACCACGCCTCCGCCCGCCGCGGCCATGGACGGCTGGCACAGGCTGGCGAGCAGCCACGGAGCGGTGAGATTGATCCGCAGAATCCGCTCCCACTCGACCAGCGGAATCTTCTCGCTGCGCTTGGCCTCGGGCAACACACCGGCGTTGTTCACCAGCACGTGGATGTCGCCGAACGCCGCCTGCGACTCGGCCACCAATCGCTCAAGCTGGTCGGGCTCAACGACGTCGACTGCCATCGCCAGCGCCGTTCCTCCCGCAGCCTCGATGTCGGCACACAAGGCGTCGAGGGCATCGACCGAGCGGGCCGCGAGCACGACGTTCGCGCCCTCGGCCGCGAGTAGGCGAGCGGTGGCGGCTCCGATGCCGCGGCTGGCGCCGGTGACAAT
>VYDF01000033.1 GCA_009843565.1 Acidimicrobiia bacterium
GCGGCATCGGGAACTCCTTCGGGAATGCGCCGGAGGACACGGTGTCCTCCTCTACTTCCCTAGACGAGATTCCGGCCTGTTTTTTCCCACTTCAGGACGAAATGTGGAAAAGTCGGAGCGAAGGTGCACATCCGCTGCCCGTCGTGAGGGCCGCGCCGGCCTGCACCGCCGGCCCTGAGTGGTCCGCCCCAGGCGGACGAAATCGCGTTACGGCTTGGAACGCCGGTCTCCAGACCGGCACCCGCGGTGCTCCGCACCGCGCACGTCGTGACGCCGACCGCCCTCACGACGTGTACGGCATGGACCGCCGACCTCGGGTCGGCATCGTCCGCCCGAGGCGGATGGAAGACGGACCGCCCGGACGGTCGATCACGCAACTGAGCAAGTTTGCTCAGTGGAGTAATTGCACGACTCCCGACGCCGGATGCACGTCACGATTCTCCCGCCTGACACCGCCTGGATCACTCGGGCGATTACGATCCTGTACAAATCCGGCCGACGCCCAGTTAAGCCATGGCCATCAACAACTTCGGCTCTGCGATTTAGCGGCCAGACCACGCCGAACGGAAGCATCCGCGGCGGCGCTGATTACCACCCTGTACAAATCGCGAGGCGACCCGATACGGCGGCCCCGGCGCTCGCGCCACGTCCCCGGGATTCCCTGCTGATCGCGCCGCCCACCCCGACAGCGAAGCGCAGGGCGCCGATCAAAGGAGTTGCGAAAGGACCGTGCGAGCCGGAGCGATCAGCGGCGGGCCGGAGCGGTCGAAAGCGTCGGCAGGAACGTAGTCGCCGCCAAGCGTCAGTTGGAACGCGAACGGAGCGCCCAGTTGGTCCTGAAAGCGCCGCAGCGCAGGGCTCAGCGGCGCGTCGCCGCGCTTGACCTCGATCAGGAACCACGGCTCCCGGTCCCGGACCACCACGAAATCCACCTCGCGTTTCTCCTTGTCGCGCAGATAGCCGAGTTCGAACGCGCCGAGGCCCAGATCGGTCCAGCCCTCGACCGCCTTCAGAAGCTGGCAGGCGACAAACGTCTCCGCCCGCGGCCCCTCATCGGTGATCGAGGCCCAGTCACGCAGGAACCACTTCGGCTCCTTGCGGAGCGAGCGGCTGACGTTGCGGAACCACGGCCGGACCAGGAATCCCAGATGGAAGTCGCAAAGAGCCGCGACCCAGCGCCGGGCGGTGTCCACCGACACGCGCACCAGCGACGCCAGGTTGGAGAACACGATCTGCTGCGCCGAGCGCTCGCCGAGCAAACGCGCGAGCAACGCCAGTTGATCGAGCTGCCGGACCTCGGCCAGGTCCCGAATGTCCTCCCGCACCAACTGGTCGAAGCGGAGCGCCTGCCACCGGCGGTCGAACCGCCGGTCGCGCTTCAGCCACGGCTCCGGGTAGCCGCCGTGCCGCCACAGCGCGTCCCAGTCGGCGTTCGCCACCGCCCGCGGAGGGCGGACGATCCGGGTCGGGTCGGGAAGGTCCTGCGCCGCGATCTCGGCGACCGAGAACGGGTGCATCCGGTAGGAGATATAGCGGCCCATGAGGCTGTCGCCGCCCCGCCGGTAGATCCCGAGACGGCTGCTCCCGGTGACCGCAATTCGCACGCGGCCCGCGTGAGCGTCGAAGAACCCCTTGAGGAACTGCTTCCAGCGAGGGAACTTGTGCAACTCGTCGAAGAGGACGAGCGGCGTCCCGCCCCGCAGCCGGTCCAGCCCGACGGCGGCGGCCACCCGCTTCGGGCCGCCGAGGATCGTCTCCCGGTCGTCGAAGTCGTCCCAGTTCAGGATTGCATCGGCGCGCAGACCGCAGGTGGTGGTCTTCCCAACCTGGCGCGGGCCGCTGACGAACGCCATCTGCCGGTGCTTCGTCAGGTGCTCGGCCAGCACCGCGTCGTAGATCCGGGGCGCGATCATTGCTGACCATTATCGTGACTATCGTTGAATAGTCAAGACCATTCGACGATATGTCGTATTTTGGTCAGGACCCCAACCCCGGGGTGCGTAATAGTGGATGTCTGCCAACTGCGTAAGAGTGGGTGTCTCTTGATCCGGTCGATATCCAGGGTCTCCGACTCCGGCTCCGTTCATTAACGACGAGGTCCGGTCAATATCCGCGGTCTCCGATTCCCGGCTCCGGTCGATATCGCGGGGGGTCCGGTCGATATGCGAGGTCTCCGGACCCAAGCTCCGGTCGATAACGCCGGGGGTCCGGTCGATATCCGAGGTCTCCGATTCCCAGCTCCGGTCGATAACCGTGGAGGTCCGGTCGATACGCGGGGTCTCCGATTCCCGGCTCCGGTCGATAACGACGAGGTCCGGTCGATATCCAGAGTCAGTGACAGGGGCTCCGGTCGATAACAGCGGTCGGCGGGCGCGGCCCAGGGGCGCGCTACCGGCTGTCGGAGGGCGGGTGGTGAGCCCCGGGCGGGAAGCGCGTGGACCGGTAGGCCTGCTTCGGGTGGTTGATCCGTTCGGGAATCGTGCGTTCGACGGCGCCCTCCTCGACAAGCGGGCTGAGATGGCGCTTCACGAGATTGTCGGGATCCATCTCCAGCAGCAGTCCCAGGTCGTCGGAGGTGCTCTCCCCGCGCTCGTTGAGGATCCGCCAGATGGTGTAGCGCAGCATCGCCTTCCGGGGACGCTTGCCCAGCCTGTCGATCTGTCCGCACAGCTCTTTCGACAGCTTCGCGAGAGCCTCGGCGCCCGGCCCCGGGGGCAGGCCGGGAACGGAGGAGGTGTCCGCCGGCGCGGATGCCGCGGAGTCGCTGGCCGGCGGGTCTTCCCGGGACCGTTCCGGTTCGGGCGGTTCGGGCTGGGGCGATTCCAGTTGAGGGGGTTCCGGCGAAACAGAAGAATCGGCGGGTTCGTCCCGGACCGCCGGACCGGCGCCCGTGGTTGCATCCTGTTTGTCCGGCTCCGGGCGACCGGATGTTTCGGGGTCCGGGTCCGGCCCGTTTCGGGGGAGTTGCCGCTTGGATTCGGGCGGTCGTTCGCCGCCCCCGGGCTCGTTCTCCCAGATCTTGGGCAAGCGGTCCGCTTCGCGGCCCATGCCCACGAGCAGGAGCGCGGAGCGGAGGAGCAGCCGGCTGCCGCCAGCCAGGTGGGCGGCCACTTCGCGGCCCCGGCTCCCGGGTGGGAATGTCCTTTCCAACCGCACCCTCAAACGTTCTGCGGCCTCGCGCAGTGCTTGGGCAACCCTTGCGGTCTTGCGGAGCGTCTCGGCCGCGCGGCGAAGCGCCGGCCCGCTGTTCGCGCGCAGCCAGCGGTATCCCTTTCGGACGCCCTTCGCCAGGTAAGGCCCCCAGCGCAAGAGGCGACGGAGCCGGGGGCGCGGCTTGGTGAGCCAGCCGCGGATGAGGTCGAGACCGAGGGGCTCCTCGGACGGCGGCTCTTCGGCAGGAGCCGGATCGCCGCGGAGATTGAGTCCTTCCATGAGGTGCGAGCGTATCGGAACCGACTGACGATTGTCGTCGGTTTATTGACCTTTTTTGACTGACTTATTTGTAACTTACGTGTATGAATTACTGGCGTAATGACAACAGGCGTACCTTTCCGGGTCTTGGAGAAGAGGAGGGATGCGTGTCGGCGACGGAGGGTCCGGTCGATATCGCCGGGGGTCCGGTCGATACGCAGGGTCTCCGATTCCCAACTCCGGTCGATAACG
>VYDF01000168.1 GCA_009843565.1 Acidimicrobiia bacterium
GGCGCGGGTGGGGTGCCTTTGCGCCAAAATCCCCACACCAGCACGCTTACGGCGGTGATACCAGACAGCAGAATGCCGATGATCTCGGGCAGTCCCATTTGGGTGGTCCCCTTCGGGCAGGAGTCGTGGAGTTTGTTCGGAACACCGCGCATCCACGCCGAAGGGGACCGTGGCACGGCTCCTATGAGTGGATGCAGCCCCGATGGGGCGGTGTTCCGAAGGATGGGGACCGTAGCAGACCCACAAGGGTCTTTGAGGGTCAAACATGGCAGGCTTGACTCGTGGTTTCAGCCGCGCGCGCACTGTGGGTGACAAATTACAAACGACAAAACCGCCAGCTTGGGGCTGGCGGCTAGTCGCCCTCTAAGAAAGGAGAAGGTGTTGCAAAACCTTCCTGAGCGTACCACCGGGTACACAAGCGGCCAAGTACGCGTTGAGTTGTCCTATGATATGCACCAAGCAGCGCACTGGTTGAACAGATTGGGGTTGCCCCACTTCAACGATGAGGAAATGGGGCTGATAGGCTACCTACGGACCACTGAGCGTCAGGCGGTGAGCGCAGCGTAGGTGAGCCGCTTGCCCACCAGAGCACGCGCCATCCACCCCAAAGACGTGTTGTGGTTCAACCGGGCCTCTACCTCATCGCAATAGCGGTGCAGGTGCTTGGGGTTCATCCAGTGATACGTGCCAATGTACGAGCGTTTGAGCAAGGCCCAGGCCGACTCGATCCGGTTCGTGCAGACCGCGCCGCTCCGGTACTCGCCCCGAGAATGAGCAATGGCATCATGCTCGTACCCCAACGCGGGGAGCGTTTCGTAGATCAAAGCCTCATCGGTGTACACAGTTGCCCCGCGCTTCGCGGTGCGGGTGATGAACCCGAACGCCGCAGAGCGGGTAGCCCTGTCAATCGGGGTCACCGAGAAGCGGCCCGTGTCACGGTCGGCTGCGCCGATCACCGGCGACTTCCCCGACGGACCCCTGCCGCCCTTGCGCTTGTCGCTGTGCCTGTTCCGCTCCTTGCCCCCGACATAGGTTTCATCGACCTCAATGGGACCGGCCAGCAGCGGGTCGTCGCCCTCGACCCATGCCTGCCTGATCCGGTGGCCGAGATGCCATGCTGATTTCTGGGTGATGCCCAGATGACCGGCCAGGCTCACACTGGAAACCCCCTTGGGCGACGCCGACAGCAGATAGACGGCCACCAGCCACGTTCTAGCCCCGAGCTTCGAGGACTCCATGACGGTGCCCTTGCGCCACGAGAAATAGGAGCGGCACTCTCCGCACCACCAGTCCATCTGAGGGTGCTTCGTCTCGGTGACCCTCTCATGTCCCTGACAGTCTGGGCAGCGGATCACGCCGTCGGGCCAGCGTTGCAGTATCCACCACTTCTCCGCTGATTCGTCGTCCGGGTAACGGCTGCTGACTTCCAAGATGTTCATGGGAGCACTGTATCTGCCCCACCCACCTTTGTCAAGTTACGTATATAGTTCCCCACGGAAACCGCGAGGCGTTCTTGTGCTGTCGGGGAACCTAACGTACCGAAGGGAGAGCGAACAACAGCCGCCAGAGCTGCACGGTGTTTAGAATCGGGCTGGTGCGCTGCGGCGGCCTAGGGAGTAACCGCTTTGGGCCGCCGCAGCGCCGATTGTTGAGAAGCCTCCTGTGGCCGGGTAGCGTGGCCGCATGACGGTTACTCCTAGTGCTCCCAGCAGCGAACCCGCTGAAGACCGGCCCCTGTGGAACCGAGAGGACTACCCGATCAGTCGGCGAATCGCCTACCCTGCGATATTCGCTGTGGGGGGGGGTTTCTACTGGGATCCTTGGAATTTGCAAGACACCCGGGCTCCACTCATCACCATCGCATTGGGGTGTACTGCGGTGATCATTATGCTGGCCGCCGCCGTTGACCGCTGGAGGCTTCGGAAACGCCACTCAACCCCGGCGTGCCACACCGCCTCCCGGTAATGGTCCGCGGCGTGCGCGGCGTCACCGCTGGCCGCGGCCTCGATGGCGTGATCGAAAACCCAAAGAACTGGGGCAGGCAAGCTGCCGAGCCGGGGATCGAGCTGGCCCACGGGGATCGCTTTGGCCGGTTGCTAGGTGCCCTGGCGGATTCTCCGGGGCTTCTGGCTGGTGAGGCGGCCTCCGATGCCCAGCGCCTCCCCGGGTGGGCCTCAAAATGCGCTCACTGCCATCGTCTGTGGCTATATTGGAGCTTACCGGTGCGGTAGCGTCGAAAGAACTTCCCCAAATCGGGGTTGGACTCAACCGCTAGAAGCCCCCCGATTGGTGATGGTCGGGGGGCTTCGCCTTTAACGGGTTTGGGCACCATCCGCCACCCGCGGCCTTCCGCTCGCGCACCATTGGGGTAAGGCAAGCCCATTCTTTCGGGCTTCACGGCCCGATGGAGGCGGCCATGGATCATCACCAACCCCCACAGCCCCGAGAGGCCGCACCCGATAGCGGGCCACGATCGTGTTCGGAGTGCTCAGCGCCGATCCCCGCCAGCCGATCCCGTAGAGCGTTGACGTACTCGGCATCGTGCGGGAATGAGCGCAAGAACCGCATAACTCGGGAGGCCCGCGATTCTGATTCGTACAGGGCTTGGAATCGCGAGCGCAGCCAGGCCAACCGACTTCGGGAGCTGGGGGCGTGAGCGGGCCGCTGCTGTGTTCGGATCGGGCTGCGACGGCTGGCCCCGATTCTCGGGACCACCCCGCCCGCGCCCTATGGGACGCCCAGGGCCTCTCAACCGATTGGGTTGTGTGCGTATGCCCGCGGTTGTGGGCCTGTTTCGCCCGGTCAGCCGCCCGACGGCGTTGGCCGCGACGCTGTGGCCGCTGTGGTGGCCGACGCGGCGGGCCTGTCGGATGAGTGGGTCGTGTGCGTCTGCCCGCCGGGCGGGCTGTGGGGGGTGTCGGGCGGCTCCCCCGATGCGGTTGGGCGGCCCGTGCGTCATTTGCGGCCAGCGGCTCGGCCCCGACGCCCGGCCCACCGCCAAGACGTGCGGCCCCAGGTGCCGCCGCGCCCACGCCACCGCTCGGCAGGCCCGGTCGGCGGGGAGGGCCATCGCGTGAGCGCCCCATACCGCCCGACCCCGAAACGGCGCACGAGGCCAGCGGGCTACACCGCCCGCCAGATGTGGTGCCCCCGCGAGGAGATCGACTGGCTGCACCCCACGGTTTCGCCCGACACCGCGCTGGAGCGCCGCCAGCGCCGCCAGCGGCGGGGGGATCACCGCGGCGTGAGCGCCCGCGGCCCCGGCGGCGGGGGGATCACCGCGGCGATGGTCGAGCGCGTCAGCGCCGATTTGGCCAGCCCGGCGGCCCGGCGGCTGTGTCTGGTGCTGATGGCCCGGCTGATGGCCGACGGGCAGACCACCGCCACGGATGCGGAAATAGCCGCGGCGTCGGGGGTCAGCGCCGGGACGGTGCGCCGACGCGTCGGGCTGCCCGCCATCGAGGCCGCCGGGTACATCGAGCGCCGACGCGTTTCCATCCCCCACAGCCGCGGCACCCGCCGCGTCATCACCCCCGGCCCCGCCATGGCGGAGCTGATCGACGGGGCCAGCTCGGCCACCATGGCACCGGGGAGCGAGCTGGAGGCCCACAGCGCCACTGGGAGCGCCCTGGAGGCCCACAGCAGCTCCCCCAGCC
>VYDF01000281.1 GCA_009843565.1 Acidimicrobiia bacterium
CCCCGATGGCGTGGTTGAACCCCTGCTCGTCGGATAACACCGCGCTGCCGGCCACGAACACTTGCGCCCCGGCCTTGGCCGCAGCTCCGATCGTTGCTCGGCCGATGCCGCCGTCCACCTCCAGTTCCACGTCGTAGCCGCCCTCGTCGATCATCGCACGAACCTCGGCCACCTTGGCCTCCATCGAGGCAATGTACGACTGGCCGCCCCAGCCGGGGTTGACGGTCATCACCAACACCAGCCGGCACAGGTCCAGCACATGGGCTATTGCCGAAGCCGGAGTAGCCGGGTTGAGAGCGACGCCGGCGTCCATTCCCAGTTCTCGGATGGCTCCCAGGGTGCGGTGCAGATGGGGGCAGGCTTCGACATGGACGGTGAGCAGCTCACAGCCGGCCTCGGCATAGCGGGGGGCCAGCTCATGGGGTTTCTCGACCATGAGATGGGCTTCGAACGGCAGCGCCACCAGGGGTCGGATGGAGGCGATCACGTCAGGCCCGAAGGTGAGATTGGGAACGAATCGACCGTCCATCACATCCCAGTGGATGCGGTCGGCACCGGCCTTTTCCAGGCCGATGCACTCCTCGCCCAAGCGGGCGAAGTCGGCGGGCAGCACGGAAGGCGCGATCAAGACCTCTGGCCAGGCTTCAGGGGCCATGTCCCGACCCTACCCGGTGCTGGCCGCCGAGAAGTGCACCATTTGAGCGAAGTCGAATGGGCTGCTCAGCGCAGCATTCCACCGTCGACGAAGACGGGGCGGCCGCTCATGAACGCCGAGGCGTCGCTGGCCAGGAACACTGCGGCGCCCACCAGGTCGTCGGGGACGCCAAGGCGTCCGAATATGGTCTCGGCGGCGACCTGTTCCTCGAAGCGGGATCGGGCGTCGGGATCGCGGGGCAGGATCATGTCGGTGGCCACCGGGCCGGGAACCAGCAGGTTCACCCGCACTCCCCGGCTGGCCCACTCCCGGGCCATGGTGGTGGTCCAGTTGGCCATGGCCGCTTTGACCGCGCAATAGGCACCGATGCCCTCCATAGGCTGGAAGGCTCCCAGCGCGCCGATGTTGATGATCGAGCCGCCCTCATCGGCGGCCAGGTGATCGAGGGCGGCCTGCGACAAGAACAGCGGTCCCTTGAGATTCACGGCCAAGATGTCGTCGAGTTCCTCGGGAGTCACCCGGGTGGTGACATGTGGACGCAGCACCCCGGCGTTGTTCACTAGCACGTCGATGCGGCCAAAGCGCTCCATGGCGGCGTCGAGCAGCGGCTGATGCGGGTCCACTTGGCCGACGTCGAGTCGGGCGGCGATGGCCTCCCCGCCAGACGCGGTTATCTGGGCGGCTAGGGCCTGGCAGGCATCCAGAGTGCGGCTGGCGGCCACGATCTTGGCTCCGGCCTCTGCCAACCCCAGGGCAAGGGCATGGCCGATCCCCCGAGAGGCCCCGGTGACGATGGCCACCCGCCCGCTCAGATCGAACTTGTCGCTCATCGCATCAATCCTGCTCCTGGGTTGACAGCCAATGCTCGAGGCTGGCGTCCTCCCAATCGTCGGGACCATACACAGTTCGGGGCAACGGGGTCATCAGATGAGTGTCGCCGCCGGTGACGTATTCGGCCGAGCGCTGCTCCCAGGCGGTGATCCGATCGTCGGCTTTGCCCTCGTCGCACAGGCCCCTGGTGGTGTCGCGGTTCTGACGAAAGGTGACGTGGGAGGCGATGTCGGTGGCCCACACCATCACTACCTCGTGCTGGTTGTTGAGCACCTCATACAGCCCGGTCGGGCGGTGTCCGTAGTCGGCCATGAGAGGGACTCGCTCTTCGACCACCGCAGCTAGAAACTCCAACGGCGTACCCGGCTGCACAGTGAGGATCTCGTTCACGAACAGGGTGCCGGTAATGCCCGCCTCGGCGATCTCGGCGGTGTTCGGGCTGCCCGGGACGCCCCCGCACAGACGGTCGAACCCACCGGAGCGCCATTGGGCGGCCTCATCCCACCAATCACCGTAGAACGCCTTGCGCCGCTTCAGGTTGAGCCGGTCGAGGTTCTTCGCCAGACCCTTCCAGCCCTCTGAGCCGATGTCCCAGATGTTGATCACCTGGGGCCAGCGCCCCCCGCCCGCGCCCAGGATGTAGAAGGCGCCCTGGAGCCCGAACATCTCCGGCATGCGCAGCACCGGGTCTTGCCACAGGTGCTCCATGTAGTCGTACTGGCCCTGCCCGATGATGTCGACCACCTCGTACAAATACAGGTCGCGGTTCACGCCGGGGCCCCTGGGTGCCCAGTTTTGTCAATCATCACCGTGCGACGTTACCGGCGTAGGCTGCGGGCGTGCGCCGCGAGACCCAGGTGGAGCTGATCCGGGAGCTGTTGGCTCACCACGCCGCGGGCACCACACAGCTGGCCGACGACGTTCTGGTACTGCCCGCCGAGGTGTATGTGAGGGAGTCCCACTGGCAGGACGAACGCGAGGCGCTGTTCCGCCGCCGCCCGGTGGTGGCCTGCTTGTCGGGGGCGGTGGCGTCTGTGGGCGACTTCGTGTCCCTCTCCGTCGGCGGAGTGCCGCTGGTGGTGGTGCGGGGCGACGACGGAGTGCTGCGAGGGTTCCGCAATGTGTGCCGACATCGGGCCTCATCGGTGGTGAGCGGTTGCGGATCGGGGGCCGCGTCGCTGAGGTGCCCGTTTCACGCCTGGACATACCGGCTCGATGGGACACTTTTTGCCCGGCCCCAGGCGGGGGAGGGGTTCGCGGGAACCGACGAGTCGGAGCTCGGGCTGATGCCGGTACCGGTGGACGAGGCCAATGGGGTGGTATTCGTGCGGCCCGAAGGCGACGATGCGGTAGACGCCGCCGGGCTGGTGGGCGACGCCGCCCAGGATCTAGACGACTTCGAGGTGGGCGGCTACGTGCCGTTCGACCGGTGGGAGTCGAGTTGGCCCTGCAACTGGAAGCTGCTGGTGGACACGTTCTTGGAGTCGTACCACGTGTTCTCGCTGCACCGCACCACGGTGGGCAGGTACTACTTGTCTCAACCCATGACCTATCGCGGCTATGGCCCCAACCTGCGGTTCCAAACCTGCCAGAAGTCGATCTTGGAGCTGGCCGAAGCTCCTGAGGACCAGTGGGACCTGCTCAAACGGGCCACCGTGGAATACCTCATCGCTCCCAACACCATCTTGAGCCACAGCGTGGACCACTTCGCCGTCTACCAGTTTCTGCCCACCGCAGCCGACCGCACCGACATCACCATGACCCTCTACACCCCCGAGCCGGTTAACGACCGCACGCGCCCCCACTACGAGCGCACCCTGGAACTCCACCAGAAGGTCGGCGCTGGCGAGGACTTCCCCCAAGCCGTCAAAATCCAGCAGTCCTTGGCTTCGGGCCTAATCAGCGAAACCCTGGTCGGCCGCCACGAGGTGGCCCTCATCCACTTCCACCAAGCGCTGGATGAGCTGCTTAACTGCTCAGGATCTCCCTGAGGGATACTGCTAACCGAATTGCTCGGCTTGCCAGGCTAGGGCGGCTTTGAAGCCTTCGGTCCGGATGAGGTGGCCGAACTGCTGGGCGGCGGGGGACTGGTGGGCGATGACGTTGTGCTCGCGGGCCATCTCCTGGGCGATGGTGTAGCCC
>VYDF01000047.1 GCA_009843565.1 Acidimicrobiia bacterium
GGAGATCGGCTACCTGCTGCATCCCACCTCGCTGGAGCACCCCATGTTCGACCACCTGTTCCAGGCCAGCGACGACGGGGTGCAGGTGTTTGTGGCCCAAGACCAAGACGCCACCACCAAGGTGCAGAAGGGCCTGCGGTCCCGCTTCGCGGTTCGGGGTCGTTACTCCTGGCAGGAGGAATCCCACGTGCAATTCAACCGCTGGTTGGTGCAGCGCTACCGCCAGCACTGGCCAGCAAGCACAGAATCTTCAGACAGGGCATGATTAAGGCCCTGGATTGATCGACAAGAGAAAGCCCAAACAGGATGGGAACCCATGACCAAGCGAACGAATGGCCGACTTCGGCTGCTGATGGTGCTGGCGGCGTTGCTATCGGTGCTGGCCCTGGTGGCCGCCGGTTGCGGCAATGATGATGACGACGGAGGCACCGCGGTCGAGGCGCCCGCACCGGAGCCTGAGCCGATGGACGACGAGCCTGAGCCCGAGCCCGAGCCCACCGAGCCGCCCGTGGACATGGAGCTGCAAGCTATTTTGGACACCTTCGACGCCAACGGCGACGGCACCCTCACCATCGGGGTCGCGGCCGCTGGGCCTCGCGACGACCAGGGTTACTACCAGGCACTGGTGGACTTCGCCGAGGAGTTTTCCGAAGAAAACGGGTTCGCCCCGCCCATCGTGAGCGACAGCATCGGCGCGGCCGAAGCCGCCCAAGCCATGTCTGATCTCGCCGCTCAGGGAGTGGACGTGATCTTGGTGGGCGCTAGTGAGATCGCCGAGCCCCTAGCCGACCTCACCGAGCAGTACCCCGACATCTTCTGGTACTGCAACTGCGGGGCCGGATATCCGGAGACTCCGGGATTGGCCCAGGCCACCGACTGGGGCGCTCCCATCCACTACACCGCTGGCGTGGCCATGGGTGCCGCGCTACAAGACCACGGCGGAGATACCGCGGTGTTCCTGGGCTGCTGCGACCTCGGTTTCGAGAAAGAGGCCTACAACGCCACTGTTTACGGTCTCCAATCGGTAGACCCGTCGTTCACCATGGAGTACGTGGCCACCGGTGCCTTCCCGTTCGACTTCGACAACTCGGCCAACGCCACCGCGGCGCTGACCAACGCCATCGCCGAAGGCGCCACCTTGGCCTATGCCTACTTGGGCGGCGCGCTGAACCCCGTTGGCCAGCTGGCCACTGATGAGGGCATCGCGGTATTCGCAGCCGGTCCTGGTGACATCTGCTCTCGCGATGACGGCATCGCGTGGACGGGCGCCATTGTGTTCGACGGCGGACGATACGCCCAGCAAGCGCTCCCGCGCATCATTTCCGGCGATCTGACCGAGGGTTCTACCTATCAGTTCCCGACCCTCCAAGGACTCAATGGCGGCGAGCTGTGCGACCCATCGGCAGACGCGGAATCGCTGTTGGCCGCGGCCTTCGAAGCGGTTGCCACCGACGGGGAACTGCGCGGAGTGCTCGGTGGAATCTCTCGCGAGGCCTACGGCGGCGGGTGACCGACGCAACGGCCGAACAGACAGGCGTCGGGGGGCTTGACCCCTCGGCGCCTGCGGTCGAACTCACCGGGATAACCAAGCGGTTCGGGGGAATCGTCGCCTGCGATCAGGTTGACTTAACCCTGCACCGGGGCCGCATCCACGGAATCTTGGGCGAGAACGGAGCAGGCAAGTCCACGCTGATGAAGGTGCTCATCGGGCTGGTATTGCCCGATGCCGGATCGATCCGCATCGACGGTGAGCCCCGCACCATTCTTGATCCCCTGGCCGCATCTGCCCTGGGGATCGCCATGGTCCACCAGCATTTCAGCCTGGTGGACCAGCTCTCGGTGTGGGAGAACGTCGCCCTGGGCGAGGAGGGACGGCTGAGGTCAGCGGGAGTGCGCGACCGGGTGGCGGCCATCAGCCAGCAGTACGGCCTGGAGATCGATCCCGATGCCCGAGTGGGCGAACTTACCGCTGGCCTGCGCCAAAGGGTGGAAATCATCAAGTGCCTGCGCCGCGACCCCCACATCCTGGTATTCGACGAGCCCACCTCGGTGCTCACCCCCGAGGAGTCGGAGCAGCTGTTCGCCACGCTGCGTGAGGTGGTGGCGGCTGAAGGCCGAGCCGTGGTTCTGGTCAGCCACAAGCTGGACGAGGTGCTCCACGCCACCGACGAAATCACCATCATGCGTCAAGGTCGAGTGGTGGACCACCGGCCCACCCAAGAGGCCGATGCCCGCAGCTTGGCTCGAGCCATGGTGGGTCGAGAGGTGTCGCTGCGCTCGGAGCGGGCCGCCTTTGGGCTCGCTGAAATCGACGAGGTAGCCGATGACGGCACTGAGGAGAGGCAGCCCACGGAGGCGATGACTTCTGATGAGCCGGTCTTGCGGATCGACGGAGTCTCGGTAATGGGCCGGGGCGGGGCCAGGCTGCTCGACGACATCAGCCTGGATATTCGAGCGGGAGAGATCGTAGGTGTGGCCGGAGTGGAGGGGAACGGTCAGCGCACCCTGGGCGACCTGCTGTCCAGCCTCGTTGCGCTGAACACCGGCCGAGTGGTGGTCAACAACGCGGAGGTGCCCACTGGCTCTCCCGGGGCCATGGCCAAGGCCGGAGTAGCGGTGATTCCCGAAGACCGCCACGACTCCGGCGTGGTCTTGGATATGACCGTGGCCGAGAACCTTTTCATGGTGGACCCTCACCGGGTGGCCCGCCACGGTGTCATCGACAAGGCCCAGACCACCGAGGTGGCTCAGAAGATGATCGAGGAATTCGACATCGGCTGTTCTGGCCCCGATGCCCCGCTGTGGTCGCTTTCGGGCGGCAATCAGCAGCGAGTGGTGCTGGCCCGCGAACTCGCCGCCGAACCCGATGTGTTGGTGGCGGCGCAGCCCACCCGAGGACTCGATGTGGGGGCCATCGAGTACATGACCGATCGTTTGCGCCAAACGGCAATTGACGGCGTGGCTGTGCTGTTGATCTCCAGCGAGTTGGAGGAGATCCTCGAGCTGGCCGACCGCATCGTGGTCATGTCTCGGGGCCGTATCGTGGGTGAGCTGTCCCACGCCGAGGCCACCCTCGAAACCCTCGGACTGCTGATGGGCGGTAGCAGCGAATGACGCTGTGTCGACTACACCTGACGGCCCTGGGCAGTGGCTCCGCCCACCCGAAGAGGTGGCTGTGACATGACTCGAGGGGCGCGGTTGACAGAGTGGGTGGCGCTCTACGCCCTGAGCATTGCCGTGGCTTTGGCCCTGGCCAGTGTGATTGTGGAGGCCACGGGGGGCGACTGGTGGCCGGTGGTGGAGGCTCTGGTGGACGGCAGCATCATGGCGCCCGGGCGGTGGGGAGGGACTTTGGGCATCGCGGTGCCCTTGCTCTTGGTGGCCTTGGGCACGGTGATCTCATCCAAAGCCGGTCTGATCAATATCGGCCAAGAGGGGCAGCTGCTGATTGGTGCCGCAGTGGCGGTGTACTTCAGCTTCCGCATCGGCGGCCCCGGCCCGCTGAATGTGGTGGTGTTGTTGCTGTTCGGGGCGTTGGGCGGGGCGGCGTGGGCTTCCATATCCGGCCTGCTGCGCTATTGGCGGGGAGTGCCT
>VYDF01000094.1 GCA_009843565.1 Acidimicrobiia bacterium
GCTGGCTGCCTACAAGCAGCCCGACGCCCGCCTCGACCTGCTCGATTCCCAGGGCGTGGAGTGGGCCATCTTGCTGCCCACCTTCGGCGTGTCGGTGGAGGAGTACATGGTGGATGACGTGGAGCAGACCTACGCCAATCTGCGGGCCTTCAACCGGTGGCTGGAGGACGATTGGGGCTACGTCCACCAGGATCGACTGTTCACCCCGCCGCTGCTGTCGCTGCTGGAGCGAACCCACGCCATCGAAGAGCTCGACCGGGTGTTGGAGGCCGGGGCTCGCATCGTGCACCTGCGGCCCTGCCCGTGGGGCGGCGAAGGCCGTTCCATCGCCGACCCCTACTACGACCCGTTCTGGGCCCGCCTCAACGAGGCCCAGATCCCGGTGGCGTTCCACATCTCCGATCTGCGCTATGGGGATTTGGCCGTGCGCATGGGCGACGACCCGGCGGCCAACGTGCGGGAGATGTCGGCCTTCCAGTGGGCCTTCCTCCACGGCGACCGCCCCATCATGGAGACGTTTGGAGCATTGCTCTACGGCAACATGCACGCCCGCTTCCCCAACCTCAACTTCTTGAGCATCGAGAACGGCTCCGATTGGGTCCACTATCTGCTCACTCTGATGGACAAGAAGAAGGGCATGGCTCGCTTCGGCCCCTGGCCTGCCGGCCGACCCGCCGGGCGCATGAGCGAGATTTTCAAGCAGTGCTGCTTCGTGTCCCCCTACCCCGAAGACGACGTAGAGGCCCTGGCCGACCGCATCGGTGCCTCCCAAGTGCTGTTCGGCTCCGACCACCCCCACCCCGAGGGCATCGCCGACCCCAACTCCTTCATCAACCTCATCGCCAACCGCCCCGAGCCCGAACAGCGCCTCATCATGCGCGACAACGCCGCCACCCTCTTCAGAGTCGCCTGATGCTCGGCTCGCTCAACATTGCACAAAGTGAAAGAAGTACTCGTGGATCGTCAAGCCTGGGCTTACCTCTGAAGTGCGCCTGCAAGTAAGGCCACCTCTGTCAGGTCGTGTTCGGAAATCGCGCCGGTGTCGAAAGAACTGGCAATTCGACGCAATCGAGCAAGGGTGTAGCGCTGGTCGTGGTCTGGTGAGAACCACTTGGCCAATGTCTGGGCAACCCAAGAGGTCATGTCCTCCTCGCTCCCTGCGAACTCCCGAGCGAACGATCTGATGTCGCAACCCTTTGCAAGGCTCACTAGGTCGTAGATGTCTGTTCCGACCTTCTGGGGGCTGTGACCGTCAACTCGGCGAGGTAGTGCTACTGCCTTCAAAGCGATCAGAGACGCTGACGTAGCGAACCGAGCATGAGAATGGGCGACGATCTGGTTGCCGTTGGTGACAACAATTTCTAGGGGCTCGCCGTTTGCCAGCGCATGTTGTCGAGTCAAGGCGAAAGCTCGCTCGCTCGGTTCCGCTGGAAGCGGCGACTCGGCAGCGGCGTCCATCACATCAAGGTCTACGGGCAGATTGTTCCCGGCAATCCGCAATCTGGCTGAGCTGAGTTTGGTTATTGCTGGTTCAGCAGCCAATAGCTCAATGAGTTGGGTTTTGTCGCGGCTGATGGTGTCGATGTCATTGGTGACTCGGTGTACTTGGGAAGCGCGGATTATGACGGCGAATCCTCCGACAACTGCCCAATCGAGATGTTGGGGTAGCCGGTTAAGTGCAACCACCATGGAACTGGTGCGGCTATCGGGATCGTCGATGAGGGTGACTCTGCTACCAGGCACGGACAATGCCCTTAGGGTGCCACTGGTCCACCATCTCCATGCCGCGAGCCTTGTCTTGGGCGAGGTCCAAGGCGACAACGATGTGGTTGGCGACGGGCCACTTGACCCCCGAGGTATTCGAGTGGTCGAACCGATACCTACAGGCGAATCGAACCGGTGCCACAGCAACGGTGCAGGCCCGTCTCTCTGGGCTTTCCGGCTCACCGAGTCGTCTGCGGGCGAGATGCAACACAGTTCGATCGGGCACGTAGAAATCTGGCGGGTATCCGCCAGGAGCCACAACGGGAATGCCCCAAGATTGCGCGGCAACCGTGTCAGTAAGCGTCCATTTGCTGGGCATACCGTCTGGGCTTGATTCAGCGTCAAAGCTCAGCCGCCCAGTCTCAGGCTCAGGCATCTTGGCCAAAGCCAGTGGTCTCCGCCGCCAAACGATGGCCAATTCATGAAATAGGTCGGGGATCAGAGGCTCGGCACGCGATGTCAGCAGCCCTACTCGCTCTAAATTGGCCATCGCAGTGGATACCGCCCCCGGTGACCGCCCGATCAGGCGGGCTGTCTCTCGCACACCGTGTGGCTGATCGGGCGTCAGTAGACAAGCGATGGCTATCTCTTTGGCTACTTGGCTGTCGAGTGGGCCGGACCTTGCAGGGGGATAAGGCTCTTCAACATCAATTTTGGTATCGATGAAGAGCGGTCGCTCCACTATCCGAATCTCTCCTCGAAGGTCGAAGAAATTGATCCCTTGCTCTCGGAATGTCTTCTTCGCTTCAGCAGCAATCCGTTCGGCCACCCAGACCCTGGTGAACCCGTCCGTCCAATCCTGCCGGGCGATCTCCGCGCCATTTCCCGCGGTAATGACCGGTTTGGCCTTTACATCAAGTTCGATTCCAGCAGGCTCGAGAATCAGATCAGCCCGCTTGCCACTGGCACTGAATTCAGCCAACACACCCAAACCCAGGCCGCTCAGAGCATCAGCTAGCGCGGCAACCGCCTCTTCCCCCATCGTTGCGGTTGACCTGCGCCCCATGTGCCCATCTTATCAGTGTTCTGTGTTTCCGTATACAAGAATGCAGAACACTTTGAGTCCTCTTGACGTTCAGTTGCGTTGCGCCTTATTGCGTTTGAGAAGCCAAACGGGTGCTACCGGGCGGGGACGAAGCCGCCGTCGACGATGATGCATTGGCCGGTGATGTAGCTGCCGGCGTCGGAGGCCAAGAGGAGGGCGGCGCCGACCAGTTCGTCGGGGTGGCCGATGCGGCCGATATAGCTGAGGACCGACATGCGGCCCATGGCCTCGGGGCCGGAGTTGCGGGTCATGGTGGTGTCGACGGTGCCGGGGGCGATGGCGTTCACCCGGATGCCTCGGGCGGAGTACTCGCCGGCCATGGTCCGGGTGTACGACAGCAGGCCCGCCTTGGCCGCCGAGTACATGGAGGTGTTACCCGCCGGGATGTAGGCCCCCACCGAGATCACGTTGATCACCGAGGCGTGGTCGGACTCCAGCAGTGACGGCAGACACCGCTGGAACAAGAAGAACGGGCCTCGCAGGTTCACGGTGAACGAGCTCTCCCACGCTTCAGGGGTGATGTCCTCCATGGGCAGGCCCAGCGGATTGGCGGCGTTGTTCACCAAGATGTCGATCTGGCCGTAGTGCTCCAGGGTGGCGTCGACCAGCCGGTCAATGCTGTCGAGGTCGCCCATGTGGGTGGGCACAGCCACCGCCTCGCCCCCGGCCTCCACAATCTCGGCCACGGCCAGATCGCAGGCGTCGGCCTTGCGGCTGGCCCCCACCACTTTGGCGCCTTGGGCGGCGA
>VYDF01000302.1 GCA_009843565.1 Acidimicrobiia bacterium
CGACCGGGACGACTACCGCATCATGATGGCGCTCAACCAGGCCCCGACGCTGGGCGATGTGGAGCGGCTCACCGAGCTGGGGGTCACCGACTTGAACGTGGTTCCCTGGTTGTTCAGCCATGGATTGGCCACCTCCTCCATCGATTTCAAGCGCGACACCATGGCAGCCATCGCCGATTCGGTGATCTCCCGCCTCTGATTGGGAACGAGTAGCGTGGCGGAGGTGAGCACCGAAGGCGCCACTGCGGTGGCTGAGCGTC
Source organism: Acidimicrobiia bacterium (assembly GCA_009843565.1). Classification (GTDB taxonomy): domain Bacteria; phylum Actinomycetota; class Acidimicrobiia; order Acidimicrobiales; family Bin134; genus Poriferisocius. Next base: position 261 of record VYDF01000302.1, read on the forward strand.
CCGCCGAGTCGGGCCAGCCTCTCTTGGCCGTTGAAGGGGTCACCGTTCGATTCGGCGGCGTGGTGGCGGTGGACAACGTGACCATGTCGGTGCCGTCGGGCCAGGTCAGAGGGCTCATCGGGCCCAACGGCGCGGGCAAGACCACCTTGTTCGACAGCATCACCGGGGTGAACACTCCCGCAGCGGGCTCCATCCGGTTGGAGGGCCAGGAGCTGACCGGGCGTCCGGCCACCGCGCGGGCTCGCATGGGCATCCGCCGCACATTCCAGCGCCAGCAGCCCTTCGGCTGGCTGTCGGTGGCCGACAACGTGCTGTCGGCCCTGGAATGGGAGGGGGGCGGTGGAGGCATCACCGCCGATCTGTTCGCCCTTCCCGCCCGTCGTCGCATCGAAGCGGAGCGGCGCGAGCGGGTTGATGAGGTGCTGGAGCTCTGCGGCCTCACCGATATCAAGGACACCCCGGCAGGGGAGCTGCCCATCGCCCGAGCCCGCATGGTGGAGTTGGGCCGGGCCATTGTGTCCCGCCCCAAGCTCCTGTTGCTGGACGAGCCCACCTCGGGAATTGAACACGAGGAAGCCGAGCAGCTCGGCCAGATCATCCAGACCATTCGGGCCGAAGACGAGTGCTCAGTACTGCTCGTTGAACACGATGTGGCCTTCGTCATGGCCCAGTGCGATCTGATCACCGTGTTGAACCTGGGCCAAGTCATCGGCGAAGGCTCCCCCGAGGAAGTTCGCAACAATTCGGCCGTGCGCGACGCCTATCTGGGATAGAAGCCGCCGGTCATGCAAACTTTCTCATCCTCCACTCCCATTGCGGCTCCCCGGGAGATCGCTTGGGAGGTTATGACCAGCCACGAGCTCTATGCCCGGTGGACGCCCAGTTCCCGGGTCGACCTGGAAATCGAGGGATCGCCTGAACCCAACGGTGTGGGGGCGGTCCGGGCGTTCCGCACCGGTCCGGTGAGCACTCGTGAGGAGGTCACTGTTTTCGAGCCGCCCTATCGCATGGTCTATCGCCTGCTGAACGCGCCGCTGCCGATACGAAACTATCGCTCTGAGATGATGCTGGTGGGCGAAGACGGGGGCGACAGCTGCCAGCTTCACTGGGATTCCTGGGTCGACATCGTCATTCCGCTGACCGGCGGGATTTTGCGCCAATTGATGGCGTCGGCGGTAGCGAAGATGGCTGCCGGCATCGCCGAGGAGGCTCAACACCGAGCTCAATCAGCGTGAGCGAATCGGGGCGGCTGCCCGCGCCCAACCTGCTGCCTGCGGCCTTGGACGTGAGCTACGACGTCGACGATCTGGGCCATCCCACGGTGACCGCGGTGGTGTGTTTGGGCGAGGATTATCAGGGGCCCCCCGGCTCCGTCCACGGTGGGTATCTGGCCGCGATGTTCGACAACTTGCTCGGAGTGCTGCCCTACCGCCTGACCGGGCAAAAGGGAGCATTCACCGGCCGGCTCACCGTGCGCTACCGGGCGCTCACCCCGCTCAACACCGAGCTGGTTCTCACTGGCCGGTTGACCAATGTCCGCAGCCGGCGGGTCACCGCCGCAGGCCAATGCCATGCCGAGGGCCTGCTCACTGCTGAGGCCGAGGCCCTGTTCGTCCGTCCCGCCGCCGAGGGGTCATGACTGAATCAGACACCCGGCCGGTGGTGGTGATGCTTTGTACCGGCAACGCCGCCCGCTCGGTGATGGCCACCATTATCGGACGGGCCCGTACTGATGCAGTGAGGTTTGTGGGCGCGGGCACTCACAGCATCGAGGGCTTGCCCATGAGCGGCCGAACCCGACGAGCGCTGGAGTCCTTGGGCCTGGCCGACGGCAGCCACCGCAGCCACCAGCTCACCGCCGCCGACGCCCGAGGCGCCGACCTCATCGTGGCCTTCGCCCCCGAACACGTCGACTACGTGCGCCGGGTCCACCCCGAGGCGGCGGCTCGCACCGCCACCATCAAGCGCCTCGTCGACGAGCTTTCGCCTGGTCCCGAACCGCTGGCCCAACGGGTGGACGCCCTCGGTCTGGCCGACGCCGAAGTGCCCTGGGGCGAAGAGGTGGTGGACCCCGGCGGCTTTGACGAAGATATCTTCATCGCCTGCGCCCGCGAGATCGACTCCCTGATGGATCGACTCATACCCCTGTTGCAGAGCTAGGTACCATCGCTGCCGATGGATATTCGATTTTCCGCCGAGGAGATCGCGTTCCGCGACGAGTTGCGCGGCTGGCTCAAGGAGGTGCTGCCGACGCTGGGCGACCCGCCCGACAGCGACGATTGGACCGCCCGCCGGAAGTGGGACACCGGCTGGCAGCGGATGCTGTACGACGCGGGGTATGCCGGCATCAACTGGCCTTCGGAGTTTGGGGGCCGGGGCTCCACTCCCACCGAGCACCTCATCTTTTTGGAAGAGACCACCCGGATGGGCGCCCCCTACGTGGGCATGAACTTTGTCGGCCAACTCCACGCCGGACCGACCCTCATCCTTGAAGCCACTCCGGAACAGCGGGCTCGTCATTTGCCCGCCATGTTGAAAGGCGAAGAGGTGTGGTGCCAGGGGTTCTCCGAGCCCAACGCCGGATCCGACCTGGCCTCGCTCTCCACCCGGGCGATTCGCGACGGCGACCACTACGTCGTAACCGGTCAAAAGATCTGGACGTCATTCGGCCATGTGGCCGACTACTGCGAACTCTTGGTGCGCACCGATCAGGAAGCCCCCAAGCACCGAGGCATCACCTGGTTGATCTGCCCCATGGACCTGCCCGGCATCGAGGTCCGTCCCATTACCACCGTGGCCGGCTCCAGCGAGTTCTGTGAAGTGTTCTTCGATGAGGTCCGCATCCCGGTGGAAAACCGGGTGGGCGACGAGAACGACGGTTGGCGGGTAGCCATGGTCACTTTCAGCTTCGAGCGCGGCACCGCCTTCATCAGCGAGTTGCTGGGCACGATGAACCAACTTGTCGAGATGGCGGATATCGCCCGTGGTGCATCCGGCAATGGACCATCAGCGTGGGACGACGACGAGATTCGCCGGGAGATCGGCCGCCTTCAAGCCGAATACGACGCCCTGTGGGCGCTCACCAAACGGGTGGTGTCCCAAGCCCAGCGCACCGGGATGCCCGGCCCCGGCGGCTCGGTGTTCAAGCTCTACTACGCCGACGTCAAAAAGCGCATGGCCGATTTGGCCCACCGCATGCTGGGACGAGAGGCCCTGGTGTTGGCTGAAAGCAGCGGTGGCGAGCAGACCGGGGGCGACATGGTGGCCAGCCGGCTCTACGTGCTCAGCCTGTCG
>VYDF01000163.1 GCA_009843565.1 Acidimicrobiia bacterium
GGCTTCTACTAGTTGGTCGGCGGGGTGGGCGAAGTCCTTGTCGCCCACCACTACGAGGGTGGGCACGGCGACGTCGCCCAGGCAGCTCGTGTCAAACGCAGAGCGGCTGGCCAAGAGGGCGGCGAGGGCCTCACGGTCGGCCTCGGGGTCGTCGGCCAGGGTGGAGAAGTGGAGCGCCTCGGGGTTCTCAGGGTCGGGCTCACCGGTGACCGCGTGCAGGATCATTCGGCTGTGGTCCTCGTCGCGTTCGAAAAGGTTCTTGCCCACGCCGGACACCACCAGCCGGTGGAATTGCTCAGGGGTCTTGGAGGCGATGGACAACAGGGTGTAGGCCCCCAGGGAGAACCCAATTGCATCGATGGGCTCCTCGGGAAAGTGGTCGGTCACGTGTTGCTCGAAGGTCGCGTATCCAGCAGGATCGTGGGGCTTGGGGGCGGTGCCGTGGCCCATGAGATCGACTCCGATTGTTTCTCGGCCCGCATCAGCCAAGAGGTCGAACCAGGCGTTGTCTCCCCAAGTTCTCCGGGCCGATCCGGCTAGCCCGTGCAGCAGTGCGACCGCAGGTCCGCTCACCGCGCTCACCCTAGTTAGGGGTGAGGGGCGAAATGCGAAGTGCCAGAGAAAAGCAGGGGGCCCCGAGTAGCCTCCCTGCCGAAACCGGTCGACTTCTCGGGGCCGTCCCGTTCGGTCCCGGCGCTCCGGTTGGCTTGCGCCCTCCGGCTCCCCGGTCCCTACCTCCCAGACCCTCGCGGCACCTGGCCTCTTTCCCGACCCTCGGCTTTCGGTGGTGCCACCGACTTCCTCGGCCCGTTCCAGTGGCCCTGCGGAACTCTGTCGAACCCTCGCCCTTTCGGGCTCCTGCTCTCCCAGCTATCTCCGCTTGTCTCTGGTAGGTGGGCATACCATAGCGCGCAGAAATGCCAGGTCAAGCGGAAATTCAAAATCCACAGGGTTTTCCACCGCTGTGAGTAGAAATCCCCAGAAAACCCAAAATTAACCACAATCTGGAGCCGATTTTCGGCCCCAAATGAGCCGGCTACAACCACGTTCCGCGCGCCATGAGCACGTCGCGCAGCACCGTTGGGCGGTCGGTCATGATGCCGTCCACCCCCAGATCCAAGAGCCGGTGCATCTCATCGGCATCGTCGATGGTCCATACATGCACCGCTAGCCCCTGGGTGTGGGCGGCATCGACGAACCGCTGGTGAACCAGCGGCACCCCCTTGGCTTTGGGGGGAACCTGAGCGCAAGCTCCGGCTTTGACCCGCGTCGGCACTCCGGCGGCCGCGGCCTGAAGCTGGCCGACCTCCTTGGGGCTGAGGCCAGTACACAGCCGGGGTCCGCCCAGGCGTCGAGCGGTGGCGAGTCGGCGGCCGGAGAATGATCCGACGCATACCCGGTCGATGGCGTCAGCCTGGAGCAAGGCGTCGATCAGCGGCTCAGTGGCCTGGTCGTGTTTGGGGTCGACTGCGATCCTCACATCGGGCCATGCCTCCAGCAGCTCCTCGAAGCGGGGAATGGCGTGCCCTCCGCCCACCCGCACCGTCTCCAAGTCTCGCCAAGCCAATTCGGCGATGGCCTCCGGGCGGCCGCTGAGCCGTTGCAGGCCCTCATCGTGAAAGGCCACCAGCACCCCGTCGCGGGTGGCGTGAACATCGGTCTCCAGATAGCGGTAGCCAAGGTCGATGGCGGCTGAGAACGCAGCCATGGTGTTCTCCGGTCCTTCCGCGGCTCCGCCCCGATGGGCGATGGGTATCGGGCCCTCGTGGTCCAGGAACGGCCAAGCAGACACCAGCGAAAGCGTAGTGGCCGAGATAGATTGCCTAATGGTGGCTTGGGATCCCGCAGAGAAGTTCAGGCAGCTGCTTGAACGCGAGGAATTCGCCCTCCATGAGGGGGCACTGTGCATTGCCGCCCACGGCTGTCCAGACATGGACTTCGACGCTGAACTCGACCGACTGGACGCACTGGCTGAAAGGTGCGACCGCTCCACCCGGGAGCAGATGCTGCTGTCGCTGTTCGGCGATCTGGGGTTCCACGGCAACCGCACGGACTATTACGACCCCCGCAACTCATTTCTGAACGAGGTCATGCGCCGGCGCACCGGAATTCCCATCAGCCTCGCCGTGCTGACTATCGCAGTTGGTTACCGCATGGGCTATGAGTTTGAGGGTATTGGCCTTCCCGGCCACTTCTTGATACGCGACCGGAATGAGCCCGATACCTACATCGACGCGTTCGCCGGGGGCGCGTTGCTCGATGCCCAGGGCTGCGAAGAGCTCTTCCACCAGATCACCGGAAGGCAGAAGGGCTTTCATCCCGCATTCTTGGCCCCGGTGGACGATTCGTCGATCTTGGAGCGGATGTTGGGGAATCTTCGGGCCATCTACGCCCAGCGCCAGGACTACGCCAATCTGGAGTGGGTGCTGGAATTGCGGACTATGTGCCCCTCGGTCCCTGCAGGCGAGGCCAGGCAGCTTGGTTTGATCAACATGGAACGGGGACGATTCGAAGAAGCGGCCCGGCGGTTCGAGGCACTGGCCCAGGCAGCAGAGGACGACGATGAGGAGCAGCTTCTCCAGTTGGCCACCCGCGCCCGGGCCCGCATGAATTAGCAGGAGATCACGGGTGAACTGCTCGTTGTAGACCGCAAAATCGGCCTAGTCGGGCGGTAGCGTTAAAGCCTGTGACCCGACGCACCAAGATCATCGCCACGATTGGCCCGGCGTCGGAATCCCCTCAAGCCCTGCGGGCCATGGTGGACGCCGGCATGGACGTGGCCCGCATCGGCCTGGCCCACGGAACGTTGGACGAGGCCCTAGGGCGTATGCGCCTTGTGCGCCAGGTGGCTGAAGAAGCGGGGCGACGGGTGGGAGTGCTAGTGGACTTGCCCGGCCCGAAGGTTCGCACTGCCAGCTTCGGACAAGAAGGTGTGGAACTGCGGGCGGAGACCGAGGTGGAAATCAGGGTCGGCGATGCCAAGAGCACCGCTGAGGTGGTGGAAGTGGACTACGAGAACCTTTTCCACGACATTGCCGTCGGTGATCAAGTGGCGCTGGGAGACGGGCAGGTGCTGTTGCAGGTGGTCGACGTCGGCGCCGACAAGGCCGTCGGTGTCGTTCTCCACGGCGATGTGATCCACGGTCGACCCGGTTTCCGCATCCCCTCGGACCGGCTCAGCATGTCCACCCCAACACCAGAGGATCTCCAGGGCTTGGAGGCGTTCGTTGATGAGTCGGTCGACATGGTGGCCATCTCGTTTGTCCGGTCGGGCGATGACATCCGCCGCGTGAACCTGGAGCCGCACCCCGTGGGCCCCCTGGTGATTGCCAAGATCGAGACTCAAGCAGCCGTGCAGAATCTCGACGACATCATTGATGCCTCGGCGGGGATCATGGTGGCCCGCGGCGATCTTGGTACCGAATGCTTGATGGAGGAGACTCCCCACCTTCAGAAGCGGATCATCCGCGATTGCATCGCTGGCGGTCTGCCGGTGATCACCGCCACCCAGATGCTGGATTCCATGGTCCAAGCATCCACGCCAACCCGGGCCGAGGTGTCAGATGTGGCCAACGCGGTGTTTGACGGAACCAGCGCGGTGATGCTGTCAGCGGAGACGGCCATTGGCGCCCATCCAGCGGCCACGGTGGCCACCATGGCCCGGATCGCTGAGCGGGCAGATGAAGAGTTCGACTATGTCCGGTGGGGAGAGGATATCCGTCGTCTGCGAATGACCGATGCCGACGCGCCCACTTCCCTTACCGACGCCATTACTGGTGCAGCGGCTGCCGCGGCCAGAGAACTGAATCTGGCCGCCATCGTTTGCATCTCGGCGTCGGGGTTCACCGTGCGCTCAATGGCTCGGTTCCGACCCCAAACTGTCATCTTGGGTCTCAGCACCTCGGAGCGCACCGTTCAGCAACTGACGCTGAGCTGGGGGGTCACCCCCATGCTGACCTTTGAGGAAGCCGGCGACGACACCCTGGCGTCCCAGGCGCCAAGTCAGCCGGATCTCTCCTACCGCATTGCTCAAGCCCTCGCTGGCAGCTACGAATCTCGCGTGGCCGAGGCCTTGGGCCTGGCCAAAGAGGCTGGACATGTGGTGCCTGGGGATTTAGTGGCGGTAGTGGCCGGCATGACCGAGGCCACCGACGTGTTGCGCTTGGTGCGCGTCCACTGACCATAGAAGGATTGCGCCTATGACCGATGCGCCGGTGAATTTAACCCGGTCGGGCCCTCCCGAGACGATCCTGGACCCTGAACCGCCCCATGCGGTGGCTGCGTTGGCCGAGGCGATGAGCCAACCTGACGATCGAAGGAGGGATGCCGTAGCCGAGGTGGTGGCCCAGTTTCCCCGCTTCTTGGATGGCTGGGCCCGGCTGGGGCTGCTGGCCCGTGACCAAACAGAGGCCTATGCCGCATTCCGGGTGGGGTATCACCGAGGGTTGGACCGGTTGCGCCAGAACGGGTGGCGGGGATCAGGCTACGTGCGCTGGGCCCACGAGGTGAACCGGGGCTTTTTGAGGGCATTGGCCGGATTGCAGGCCACCGCGGCAGCCATCGGTGAGCGAGACGAAGAGGAGCGCTGCCTGCACTTCTTGCACCAACTCGACCCGTCTTGGCCCCCAGCCGATTGGAGAGCGTGATATGGCGGCACCGGGTGGCACCGGGCCCATCGGCCCGTTTCCCGAACATGTCGGAGATGATCCTGATGCTCAAGACGCCTACGACCGCCTCCGCAGGCGGGTGCTGTGGAGCCTGCCCTACGGGCTGTACGTAGTGGGATCGCGGGCAGGGGAGCGGCGCAACGGCATGACCCTCAACTGGGCCACCCAACTGGCCTTCGAGCCCAAGCTGGTGGGCATCGGAGTGGAGCATCCGGCCTACACCCACGAGCTCATCTCCGAGGGCGGGGTGTTCAGCCTGTGCACCATCGCACGAGAAGACCGGGCCATCGTCCGAAAATTCACCAAGCCGGTCGAGGTCGATCTTGCGGCCATGACACTCAACGGCTTCCCGTTCCACGATGGCATCACCGGCGCCCCCATCTTGGACTGCGCCCCCGCCTATCTCGACTGCGAGGTGCGCGAGGCGGTGGTCACCGGGGCCCACACCCTGTTCATCGGCGAGGTGGTGGACTGCGGCTTCCAGAGCGACGAGGACACCCCCGTCCTCCGCATGGAGGACACCCGCATGAACTACGGGGGATAGCTGTCGTTGGCCCGATTGGAGTTCACCGGTGCCGTGCTGGCCGGGGGGCAGAGCCAGCGAATGGGCACCGACAAGGCGTTCATCGAGGTAGGTGGGCGATGGCTGATTGCCAGCGCTCTGGCGGCACTGGCTGAAGCCTCGCAGCGCCTTGTCGTTGGTGGGACCGATCCTCGGTTGGAAGAGGCCGCAGTCGCCGCCAATGCCCAGCACGTCGCCGACCGCTGGCCGGGTGAGGGCCCGCTGGGGGCAGTGGCCACTGCGCTCGGCCAGGCTCGTCATCAGGTAACGGTGATATTGCCCTGCGATCTTCCCGCCATCAACGCTGAGGATGTCGCAGCGCTGGTCCGGGCGGTGGGCGAGGCGCCGCCGGCTGCTATTGCCTCGGCGGCGATATTTGCCGACCAACGACGCCACTACTTGCCCTTGGCTGTGGACACTGATGCCGCAGCATTGGCGAAGCGCCTGTTCGAATCCGGCCGGCGTGCCGTGGCCTCGCTGCTGGATGAAGTGGCCGTTGTCGAGGTGCCAGCCTCTCCCACGGCCGTTTCCGATCTGGACAGCCCCGAAGACCTCTGATCGGCCCACTAACCTCAGCCGGGTGGAAATCCCTGAGATCGGGGTGGCAGAGCTGGCAACACTGCTGTCGGACGACATCGCGCTCATCGATGTGCGCGAGCCCGACGAGTACGTCGAAGCGCGCGTGCCCGGAGCGGTTCTCATTCCCCTGGCCACCATTCCCGAACGGGCCCGAGAATTGCCCGATCAGCACCTGTACATGATTTGCGCCGTGGGGGGGCGAAGCCTGAAAGCTGCCGAATATCTGACGGCCCATGGCTGGGCGTGTACCAATGTGGCGGGCGGAACCAATGAGTGGGTGGAAGCCGGCTACCCCTACGACTCCGGACCGGCGGGTTCCGGGCCGGCAGACACCGGGCCGGCAGGCGATTGAGACGCGACTTCGACCTCCCTGAGCCGATCACCTCTCGGCGCAAGCTGGCGGCGGTAGTGGCCGATGCGGCGACCGCAGACGCCTACGCCCTCGACACTGAGTTTCACCGCGAGCGCACCTACTACCCCAGAGTGGCGCTGGTTCAGATTGCCTGGCGGGATCAGCTGGCCATAATCGACCCGCTGGAAGTGCCCATCGCCGCGCTGGCCGAGTTGCTAGAGGGTGATGGCCTCGCCGTGCTCCATGCCGCCGAACAGGACTTGGAAGTGCTTCAACAAGAGTGCGGCACGCAACCCCGGCGCATATTCGACACTCAGATCGGGGCAGGATTCATCGGATACCGCACCCCATCACTGGCCGCGCTTCACGAGCGTCTGCTGGGGGCGAACCTGCCCAAAGAGGCCCGTCTGTCCGACTGGTTCCAAAGACCGCTGCCCGAACCCATGCTGGCCTACGCCGCGGCTGACGTGGAGCGCTTGCTGGAGATCAGCGACATACTGCACCAGGATCTGCGAGCTCGGGGGCGCTTGGAGTGGGCCGAAGAGGAGTGCGCCCTCATGCTGGAGCGGGCCGACGCGGGACGGGCGTCGGACAAGGCGTGGCTCCGAATCAAAGAGGTGCGCCGCATGGAGGGCCGGCCCCGGGCCTTGGCCCAGGCGGTGGCCAAATGGCGGGAGGAATACGCTGCCCGCACGAACCAACCCGTTCGCCACGTTCTGTCGGACTTGGGAGTAGCGGTTGTGGCCCAGCGCCTGCCGAGAACACTCAGCCAGCTTCGAGACATCCGCGGCGTGGAGCCCCGCAACCTCCGCAAGGGGGCAGATAAAGAATTGTTGGATTTCCTCGACCAGATCCGAGGTGCAGACCTTGAAATCGAGCCCCGCAAAAAGGTGCCCAAATTGGATCAGTCGCTCAAGCCGGCGGTCAATCTCATCACCTCGTGGGCGGCCCAGCACGCCGCGGAAGCCGATCTCGACCCCACGCTGGTGGCCACCCGCAGCGATATCGAGGCACTGCTCCGGGGCGACCCGGACTGCCGGGCGCTCAGGGGATGGCGAGCCGAGATCGTTGCCGCGCCTGTTCAACAGCTCTTGGACGGAACCGCGGCGATAGCCTTCGACGGCTTAGGCAAACTCGTCTTGGAAGAGCGCTCCAAGCGCCCGATATAGGAAGCTGATGGAAAATATGGCAGAGCGGGAATGGCTGGACTGGGCCTCCTACGGCCGCGCGGTGCGGGAGCTGGCTGCGCTGGTGGCCGACGACGGCTATCGGCCCGAGATGATCTTGTCTATCGCCCGGGGGGGCCTGTTCTGTGCCGGGTCGCTGGGCTACGCCCTGTCGATCAAGAACATCTACGTGATGAACTGCGAGTACTACACCGGGGTGGACGAGCGCCTTCCCGTTCCGGTGATGCTCCCGCCTGCCGTCGATCTGGTGGACCACCGCAATTCCAAGATCCTCATCGCCGACGATGTGGCCGACACCGGCCACACCCTCAAAATGGTCTACGACTTCTGCGTGGAGCGAGTGGGCGACGTGCGCTCAGCAGTGCTCTACGAGAAGTCCCATTCATTGGTGAAATGCGACTACGTGTGGAAGCGCACCGACCAATGGATCAACTTCCCGTGGTCCACCGAACAGCCGCTGGTCAGCGCCGAGGAGGCTCGCCACCGAGTCCTCGACGCCTGAGGGACCTCCGCAGTTGCCGCTCCTGCTTCGACAATTGAGCCCGCATCTAGCCTGTTCATGCTGGCAGTGTGCAAATGCTTGGGGTGGAGTGGTTAGACTGGCTCGCATGAAAGCTTAGGGGGGCGAAGTACCCTCTACTGCCGGTGCTCAAGAGCCGCCGGCTCGATATAGCGGAGCCGCCCATGAAAAAGGGACGCCACCGTCGTTACGAAGAAGCTCGCGCGCTGAAGCACACAAGCGACGACTTCGACGTCATGTTCAGGGAGAACGAAGATCCGTGCGTGGAGTGTGGAGCAATTCCCGGGGAGGAGTGCCGCCTGGTCAAGGTGGGTGCCAAGCCTTGGTGCGAATACCGGGACACCCCGAGCACTAACAGCGTCGACGAGTTATTTCCTAACTAAGCCGGCGTGACTGGACCTAGTGGTCCGATCACACCCCCTCGGTCTCATCGAGGATCTCGTCCAGCCGGAGTATGTCGTCGGCCCGGACCACCCCGATGAACGTGCCGTCGTCGTCGGTCACCGGAAGTTGATCGGTGTCGTTGGCATCCATCTGCGCCACTGCGTCGCGCAAGGTCCATGACGGCCGAGCCGTAGGCAGGTCGCGTCGGGCGATGTCGGCAACCAGCGTGTCATTCCACCTGTCCCGATCAAGGTCGCTCATCTGCTCCAGCCCGCACATCCCGAGGTAGGCGCCGCCGTCCACCACCGGCACCTCTCGCTCGCGTCGACCCAGGAGGTGGATGTACACCAGCTCGCTCACCGTGGCGTCGGGGGGCACAGTGAGGGTGTCGGTGGTGAGCGCGGAGGTGAGCGGCAGGGCAAGTCGGCGCTCCACCAGGCCCTCCCTCTTGTCCAGCTGATAGGAGGCCACCGAGCTAGACCCGGCCACCAGCTGCGACACCGCGGCGGCAATGAGCGCGGGGACAACGAACACGGAAGTGCCGGTGCTCTCGGCCACGAACATCACCGCGGTGATCGGCGCCCGGTAGCCAGCACCCAAGAAGGCGGCCAGACCCAGCGTGCGGTACAACCCGATGTCGGCCGTTCCCAAGGCTTGGCCCACGAAGCTGCCCACGATCACCCCCTGGACGGCCAAGGGAATGAACAGCCCGCCGGTGCCCCCAGCCCCCACGGTGGTGAGGGTGGCCACTACCCGGAAAGCCAGCAGGGCGCCGATGAGAAGCAGGGTGTGTTCGCCGTCGCGCAGCCACTCGGTGGCCTCCACCCCGGGACCCAAGCTCAGGGGTTGGTCGAACACGGCTTCGGTGGCCACCACCAGCCCGGCCAGCACCGCTCCGCCGACCAAGATCCTGACCATGCTGGGGTACCGCTGCTCGAGCTCTTTGGCTTGGCGCACCAGCCAGGCAAATCCCCGACCGCCTAGGCCGGCTACCAAGCCGAGCAGCGCGCCCCCGCCCAAGTGGATGATGCTGAGGTTGCCAGAGTGGCTGCCCAGATCGATGACCGGGTCGGTGCCCAAGGCGGCTACGTACACCAAATAGCCCGAAGCGGAAGCCAAAAGGGCGGGGAGGAGGGCGCGGCGGGCCACGTCGTCGCGGTAGGGGGCCTCTAGGGCGAAGATCACCCCGGTGGCCGGGGTCTTGAACACTGCGGCGATACCGGCAGCCGCTCCCGCGGTAAGCAGCATCTTGGCTTCCTCACGGCGCAACCATCGGGAGAACAGCCCCTGGGTGCTATGGCCGACGGTGGCGCCGGCGTACACCGAGGGCCCCTCCAGCCCAACCGAGCCCCCTAGGCCGATGGTGGCCACACCAGCGAGGAGCTTGGCGGGAAGTTGAGACAAGGGCAGCCGGGGGTGGCGCTCGTGGAAGGCTCGCACATATTCGTCTGAGGTCGACGGGGTGGCGCCGCGCCCGAGATAGCGAAGAATGACCACGGCGGCGAACAAACCGACGGCTGGGGCCGCTGCCTGCCACCACAACGGGCCTTCCAAGAGCCGCTTCAGAAGCACTTCTACGGTGAGCTGCTCAAAGCCGGCCACCAGCAGCCCGACCAGGGCTCCGGTGACGATGGACAGCACCATCATGGCCGGGAAGGCTCGTCGCGGCCGGAACGAGGCGAGCAGCTCCACGCCCGACCTTGCGATCCTTCCCCCTAGAAGTGCTTGGAGTGCTTGCATCCTGCCTGACTCACTGCCGGTATTCTACTGGCGGATGAAGTTGCTCAAGGCCAGCAGAAAGGACCCCCTGCTGCGTGATCTGCGGCGGGTATTGCCCCCCGACCGGGTGAGGGTAGCCCCCTTGGAGCGCTCGATCATGGGTCGGGACGCCTCGATTTTCGAGGGAGGCCAAGCCGGGCCGGTGTGTTTCCCGATCAGCACCGAGGAAGTGCAGGACTGTGTGGACGCCGCTCGGCGCCATGGCCGCGCGGTGGTCCCCCGGGGGGCCGGGACCGGGTTGGCCGGTGGAGCAGTGCCCCTGGAGGAGCCGGTGGTGGTGGTCACCACCAAGATGAACCGGCTCTTGTCGGTCGATGCCGATCAAGCGGTGGCCTGGGTGCAACCGGGCATGATCAACCTGGACCTCAGCCGGGCCCTCGCCCCTTACGGCCTTCACTTTGCTCCCGACCCCTCCAGCCAGCAGGTGTGCTCGCTGGGAGGCAATGTCGGCACCAACGCGGGCGGTCCCCACTGCCTGGCCCTTGGGGTAACCAGCGCCCACGTGCTGGCGGTTGAGGTGGTGCTCATGTCGGGCGAGGCCGTGGTTTTGGGCGATCCCGACGGCTGGGGCCCTGGGCTGGACCTGCGGGGAGCGTACGTGGGTTCGGAGGGAATGCTCGGGATCACGACCGCCATCGCAGTTCGCCTCACCCCGAACCCTCCTGCGGTACAGACCCTGCTGTTGGCATTCGATTCGGTTGACGAGGCGGCTCAGACCGTGAGCGCGGTGATCGCCGACGGGATCGTGCCCGCGGCCATCGAGATGATGGACAAGAACATCATTTGGGCAGTTGAGAACTTCGTTGGGGCCGGATTCCCCCTGGATGCGGCCGCAGTGGTGATTGTGGAGGTGGACGGTCTTCCTGGCGGGGTGGCGGCCGAGGCCGATCGAGTAGCCGAGTTGGCCTTGGAACGAGGCGGGCGGGTCCGCCGGGCGGCCGACGACCACGAGCGGGCTCTGATTTGGAAGGGTCGCAAGAGCGCTTTCGGGGCGATCGCCCAGATCAAGCCCAACTACTACCTGCACGACACCGTGGTTCCCCGGACTCGACTAGCCGAAGTGATGAACCAGGTGTACGAGATCGTCGAAGAACACGATTTGCAGGTGATGAACGTGTTCCACGCCGGTGACGGCAACCTCCATCCGCTGCTGCTGTACGACCGCCGTGAGCCGGGGGTCATGGAACGGGTTCATGCCGCGGGGTCGGCCATCATCGAAGCCTCGTTGGCGGTGGGCGGGGTGCTGTCGGGGGAGCACGGCATCGGCATCGAAAAGCGCGACTTCATGCCGCTGATGTTCAGCGACGCTGATCTGGATGCCCAAGCCCGGCTGCGGCGGGCGTTCGACCCCGATGAGATGGCCAATCCCGGCAAGGTGCTGCCCACCGGAGCGAGCTGCGCCGACGTGAACACTCTGGGCAAGGTTCCTGAGGGAGTGTGGGGATAGTGCAGTTTGAGATGGCGAGATTGATCTATCGAGTAGGTCCAAGGCTGATGCGGCGGCTAGGCCGACGGTTGATTCCGAGGGACGTGCGGGCCATGGTCCCGAGCGTGGTCTCGCGGTGGACTCGGCGGGCCAGGCGGTTATCGCAGAAGTTCTGGAAGTGATCGAGAAAAGAACGGGGACGGCGCTGGAGTCGTTTGCCGCTGAAGTGGGATCGGACGATCCGGTGGCCGTCGAAGGCGGGCGCACTCGCTGGGAGGTCGGAGGGCGGTGCCCGGAGGGGATTCGCTTGGTGCGGGCCCCAGCCGGGATTCGGGAATTTGATCCCGCAGATATGACCATCCGCGTAGGGGCCGGAACGCCGGTGGAAGAGCTCGATGCCGCTTTGGCCGAGGCCGGCCAGCGGGCCAATCTGCCGCTGGTTTCAGGGGCCACCGTCGGCGGCGTGCTGGCGGTGGGGCGCGACGACGTGTATGCCCTGGGCCGGGGGCGGCTCCGCGATGCCCTGCTGGAAGCGGTGTACGTGGCCGATGACGGTCGGCTGGTCAAAGCGGGAGGGCCGACAGTGAAAAACGTGTCGGGATTCGACCTGTGCCGGCTGCTGGTGGGATCGCTGGGGACCCTGGGATTGGTGGGAGAGGTGATTCTGCGCACGTGGCCCCGGCCGGCCGCGCGACTCTGGATGGCTGGGCAGTGCGACCCCGCTGAGCTGCGTCGGAAGCTGTACTGGCCGTGTTCCATCTTGTGGGACGGCCTAACTGTGTGGCTGCACCTCGAGGGCCATGAGTCCGACGTGGAGGCAGAGGCTGCGGTGGCCCGGTCTCTTGGTTGCGAGACGGTGGACGGTCCGCCGCCATTGCCCGAATGTCGAGTACCGGCGGCAGCGCTCGAGGCTCAAGAGTTTCGGGGCCGCTATCTGGTGCAGGTCGGTACCGGATCGGCCTATGTATCGGAGCCTGTCCCGCTCCCCGAACCAGACCCCGCGGTGGTAGCGCTGCACCGACGGCTGAAAGCGCAGTTCGACCCCCGAGGTCGCCTCAATCCGGGTCGCGATCCGTTGGCGGCCACATGACCGCCAAGATGTCTCTGGGCATCGATGCCGAAGAGCTGGCTTCCTGCGTGGCCTGTGGACTGTGCTTGCCCCACTGCCCGACGTTTCGGGTCACTGGAGAAGAGTGGGCGTCGCCCCGCGGGCGGATCAATGCCATGCGCCAGGTGCAGGATCAGGGCGCGGCCATCGATCAGGCGTTCTTCTCTTCGATGGACTCGTGCGTGCAGTGTCGGGGGTGCGAGCCGGCCTGTCCATCGGGGGTGCCGTTCGGCTCGATGATGGAGGCCACCCAGGCTGCTTTGGCTCGGAAGCGCCGGGGGGATTGGCGAAGGTGGGGTTTTCGGGTTCTTGGCCGTCGCCGGCTGTTAAATCTGCTGTCTCGGGTGCTGGCCGTGGCCCAGCGACTCCGGTTGGTGCCGTCGAAGCGGCTGGGGTTGCCCAGGATTCCCTTCAGGCAAGATCGACTTCGGGCATCGGGCAACGACGTGTGGATGTTCACCGGTTGCGTGATGGACGCCTGGCAGCGATCGACCCATGCCGCGGTGAAGCGGGTGGTGGAGTCGGCTGGAGTTGGGGTGGCGCTTTCTGGCCCGGGTGCCGCGTGCTGCGGCGCCCTTTCGCTGCACGCTGGCTTGGAAAGCCATGCCCATGCTTTGGCTGCCCGCACTATGGAGGCGTTGGCTGGCTCGGCCCCGATTCTGGTGGACTCCGCCGGCTGCGGGGCCGTCCTCAAGGACTACGGCAAGCTAGTTGGCACTCCCGAAGCCGAAGTGTTCAGCCAGCGGGTGATGGATGTACACGAGTGGCTGGCCACGCGCCCCGACCTTCTGCCACCAGCGGGGGAGCA
Source organism: Acidimicrobiia bacterium (assembly GCA_009843565.1). Taxonomy (GTDB): domain Bacteria; phylum Actinomycetota; class Acidimicrobiia; order Acidimicrobiales; family Bin134; genus Poriferisocius. The sequence continues at coordinate 13,373 of VYDF01000163.1, forward strand.
GGGTCGAGACCTGACCGTCGCCGTCCACGACCCCTGCCATCTGCGCCATGTTCAGCGAGCCCACCAGCCGGTGGCGGAGGTTCTGGCCCGCTACGCCACTGTGGTGGCCCTAGACGACGACGGTCTGTGCTGCGGGGCGGGTGGGGCCTACGCCGCCATGCAGCCTGAACTTGCGGCGTCGATTCGAGAGCGCAAGCTGGAGGCTATCGGGCGCTCCGGCGCCGAAATCGTGGCCAGCGCCAACCCTGGCTGCACCATCCACTTGGCCAACGCCGGGGTAACCGTGCGCCACCCCCTGGAGATCGTGGACGAGATCTTGGACGAGAAATTGGACCAGGCTTCAGACGATGACCGCTGAGCACATCCGCACCCAGCTCGAACAGATAGCCGAACAGCTCGACGACCTGGCTATGTCGGTGTTGCGCGACGCCGTAGAAGAAGGGGCCACAACCCGCCCCGAGGAAGAGAAAAAGCTAACCCGAGCTCGCCGATCAGTCGAAAAGGCGATCTCGATTTTGGGGGACTAGCCCGCTCTCGAATGCGGTTGTACTTGGTCGGCAAGCGGTATGGCACACTGAGACCGTGGCCCAGAGCGTGATTGGCGAGGAACTGCAACCCTGCTCTTACGATCCGCTAACCGGATGGTTCCGAGATGGATGCTGCAACACCGATACCGAAGACTTCGGCGTCCATACAGTGTGCGCGGTGCTGACCGAGGAGTTTCTGGAATTCTCGGCCTCGGTCGGCAACGACTTGGCCGCGCCTCAACCCGAGATCGGCTTCGATGGGCTCAAGCCTGGTGATCGCTGGTGTCTGTGCGCCTCCCGCTGGGCTGAAGCACTCGAAGCGGGCGTGGCCCCTCCCGTCGTATTGGAAGCCACCCATGCCCGCACCCTCGAATGGGTCAGCCGCAAAGACCTCGAAGCCCACCGCTACGAAGCGGCCGAAGGCACTCCCTGAACTCTGCTACGGACAGATTAAGGCCTGCTTACAGATCGACCCGGTCGTACAGCGTGGAGCGTTGGCGGAGGATGCGGCCTAGGGGGGTGCAGAGGGCGCGGAGGTCGTCTTCGGTGGCTTCTTGGCCGTGGGATGCGCCCGCGGCTCGGGAGATGTTCTCGTTGATGAGGGTGCCGCCCAGGTCGTTCACCCCGGCTTGGAGCATCTGGGCGGCGCCGGCCATGCCCAGCTTCACCCAGGATGCCTGGATGTTGTGAATCCAGCCGTGGTAGGCGATGCGGCCCACGGCGTGCATAAGCAGGGCCTCCCGGAAAGTGGGGCCCCGGCGGGACCGCTTCTGCAAATAAATGGGAGCGGCCATGTGCACGAAGGGCAGGGGTACGAACTCGGTGAACCCGCCGGTTTCCTTCTGGAGCTCACGGGTGCGCACCAGATGACGAGCCCAGTGGACCGGCTGCTCGACCGTGCCGAACATGATGGTCACGTTGGACCGCAGTCCGAGGCCGTGGGCGGTGCGGTGGGCCTCCAGCCACTCGCCGGTGTCGATCTTGTCGGGGCAGATCACCGCTCGGATCTCGTCGTCGAGGATCTCGGCGGCGGTGCCTGGCAGCGAGCGCAGCCCCGCGTCCATCAGGCGGCGGAGATAGTCGGCCAACGGCTCTTCCAGGCGCCGGGCCCCCTCGGTCACCTCAAGCGCGGTGAAGCCGTGGACATGGATGTCGGGCACCGCATCCTTCACCGCCCGGGTGACGTCGATGTAATAGTCGCCGTCGAAGTTGGGGTGGATGCCGCCCTGGAGACAGACCTCGGTAGCCCCGGCCTCGGCCGCTTCCACGGTGCGCTCGGCGATGTCGTCCAAGCTCAGCAGGTAAGGGTCGCCTCGCAGGTTGAGCGATAGCGGCCCCTTGGAGAAGCCGCAGAACCGGCACTTGAATGTGCACACGTTGGTGTAGTTGATGTTGCGGTTGGACACCCAGGTGACCTCGTCGCCCACCGCAGCCTGGCGAAGCTCGTCGGCCAGCGCGGCCACCGCTCGAACCTCGGGGCCCCGGGCCCCGAACAGGGTGACGATCTCATCCACCCCGACCTCCTGGCCGGCCCGGACCCCGGCAAGCACCTCGCCTACCGCCCCTCCACCAGTAGCAGCAGCAGGGGTGCCATTGCTGGATGGCTCAGCCAGCAGCATCGGCGGTGGGGCGTCGGCGCCGGAGTACCAGCCGCCGTCGTTGGGTCGCCCCAATCCTTCGGCGTCGCTGCGGTCGAGCACCGGGAATCGCATGTCGGCATCCAGCCATCGCTCGGAGTCGAGGGCGTGCTCGGGATAGATGGTCAACCTAGGGGCCAAGGCGAAACCTCTGTCCTCGGTGGCCTCCCGCAGGCGTTCGAGGGCCGGCCACGGGCGCTCGGGGTTCACGTGGTCGGCGGTTACCGGCGACACCCCTCCCCAGTCGTCGATGCCCGCGTCGAGAAGTCGGCCGAAGTCGTCGGAGAGATTGGGCGGAGCCTGAAGATGGATCTCCTCGGGCAAGATGAGGCGGGCGAGAGCGATGGCCTCGAGGTACTCGTCGCCATCACAGGGCGGCGCCGCGTGCATGGCCGTGCCCGGCTTGGGCAGGAAGTTCTGCACGATGACCTCTTGAATGTGGCCCCAGCGCCGGTGGGACTCGGCGATGGCCTCCAGAGCGTCGACCCGGTCGGCCCGAGTTTCGCCGATGCCCACCAGAATCCCGGTGGTGAACGGAATGGCCAGCTGGCCGGCGGCCTCAAGGGTGGCCAGACGCCGCTCCGGGGTCTTGTCGGGCGAACCCCGATGGCAGTCCAAGTCGGCCAGCGTCTCGAGCATCATCCCCTGCGATGGCGAGGTCTTGCGGAGCAGGGCCAGCTCTTCGGGATAGAGGGCACCGGCATTGGCGTGGGGGAGTAGGCCGGTCTTTTCCACCACGAGCCGGGTGGCATGGGCCAGATAGTCCACCGTGGAGGCGAAGCCGTGCTGAGTCAGCCACTTCTCAGCGTCGGGGTAGCGCAGCTCGGGGCGCTCGCCCAAGGTGAACAGCGCCTCGTGACAGCCGGCAGCCGCTCCCGATTCGGCAATGGCCAGCACCTCGTGATCGCTGAGATAGGGCGACTCCAACCGGGCGGGCGGCTGGGCGAACGTGCAATAGCCGCACTTGTCCCGGCACAGCATGGTGAGGGGAATGAAAACTTTGGGGGAATAGGTGACCCGAGTGCCATGCACCCGATCCCGAATGGCCCGAGCCTCAGCCATCAACTCGGCCAGGTCCAGCGCCAACAAGTCTTGGCTCGTTGGCGCAGCCGAAATTGTCACCGAGCGCCTTCCATCAGGTCAGAGCCCACGGATTCAGTGCGAGTGTTCTCCATCAACCGATCGGCCGTGGTGGTCAAGCTTTCCAGCAGGTCGTCGAATGACTTCACGAACGCCGATACCCCTTCGTCCTCCAGCCGGTCGGCCACGGCTTCCAAATCCACGCCGACATCGGTGACTCTATCCAGAATCGATTGGGCGGCGTCGGGGTCGGCATCCACGGTCCGGGCCAGCGTCCCGTGGTCGGTAAACGCCTCCAAGGTGGCATCAGGCAACGTGTTCACGGTGTTGGGCCCGATGAGCTGGTCGACATAGAGGGTGTCAGGATAAGCCGGGTTCTTGGTGGAAGTAGAAGCCCACAGAGGTCTTTGCACCCGAGCCCCCCGAGCGGCCAGAGCCTCCCAGCGAGGTCCGGTGAACTTCTCGGTGAACAGTTTGTAGGCCACATGGCCCTGGGCCACCGCCGTTTGACCTCGCAAGGCCAGCGCCTGCGGTGTGCCTATGGCCTCCAAGCGTCGATCCACCTCGGTGTCGGTGCGGCTGATGAAGAACGAGGCCACTCCCGACACCGACGACAGGTCGCCCTCGCAGGCCTCCAACCCGGAGATATAGGCCTCGATGACCTCGGCGTAGCGGGATACCGAGAACAACAGGGTCACATTGACGCTTCGGCCCTCGGCGGTCATGGCTTGGATGGCGGGCAGTCCCTCAGCGGTGCCGGGAATCTTTACGTAGAGATTGGGAAGGTTGACGCGCTGATTGAGAGCCCGGGCCGCGGCCAGAGTGTTTTCGGTGTCACGAGCCAGCTTGGGGTCGACCTCCACCGAGACGAAGCCGTCGATGCCGTCGCTGCCCTCGTGCACGGGGGCGAGCACGTCGAGCGCGCCGACGATATCGGTGAGCACAAGTTCCCAATAGGCGTCAGCCACACTCATGCCACTGGCCAGAAGCCCGGCGAATTGCTCGTCGTATTCGTTGCCCGAGGTCATGGCCTTTTGGAAGATGCTGGGGTTGGAAGTAAGCCCCCGCACCCCCCGATCGACCCAGCGGGCCAGCTCGCCGTCGTTGATCCACTCTCGGCGCAGGTTGTCGAGCCACGGACTCTGTCCGTAGTGGTGATACAAGTCGTGGAGACTGGTCATGGTGGTTACTCCTCACTCTTGATCAGCGATGCGGCCTGGGCAGCAACGTTGGACGGGTTCATGCCCAGCTTGTCCAACACCACCGACCCTGGTGCCGACGCCCCGAACCGGTCGATACCCACCGGCTGGTCCACCCACCGCTCCCAGCCCAGGGTCACACCCGCTTCCACCGACAACTTGGGCACTCCCGGCAACAGCACGCTCGCCTGGTAGACCGGGTCTTGGTTGGAGAACAGCTCCCAGCAGGGCATGGACACCACTCGAGCCGCGGTGCCTTGCTCACCAAGGGCGGCAGCAGCGTCCACGCACACCGACACCTCGCTACCCGTGCCCACCAGGATCACGTCGGGATCGAGGCAGTCCACCAGGGTGTAGGCACCTTGAGCCACTCCGTCGGCCGTCGCGGTTCCCTCCAGGGTGGGCACGTTCTGTCGGGTCAGGATCATGGCGCTGGGGCCATCCAGATCGACAGCCAACCGCCATGCCTGAGCCACCTCATTGCCGTCGGCTGGGCGGAACACCCGCAAGCCGGGAATGGCCCGCAGAGACATGACGTGCTCGATCGGCTGGTGGGTGGGGCCATCCTCGCCGACACCCACGGAATCGTGGCTCCACACGAAGATGCTGTGGGCTTCCGACAGTGCGGCCAAACGGACCGCGGGCCGCATGTAGTCGCTGAACACCAGGAAGGTTCCGCCCACCGGCAGCAATCCGCCGTGCAGGGCTGCTCCGTTCAGCACCGCACCCATGGCATGCTCCCGAATGCCGAAGTACAGCTGTCGGCCGGATGGATGTGCCGAATTGAGTGGGTCGGCGTCGGTGAGACTGGTGCCGGTGTTGCCGGTGAGGTCGGCCCCTCCCGCCACCAAGCCAGGGACGACGTCGGCCATGGCATTGAGACAAGCAGAGCTGGCCTTCCGGGTGGCAACCGACTCGCCTGCCGGCCACGACGGCAGCTTGTTCTCCCAGCCCGGCAGACCCCGACCGGACAAGCAGGCCTCATACTCCGAGCGCACAGGACCTAGAGCCTCCACCCGCTGCTGCCAAACCAACCGCTCCGCACCACCTTGGCGACCAGCGGCCTGATAGGCGTGTCGTACCTCGTCGGGCACATAGAAGGACTTGTCGGCAGGCAGGCCCATCACCGCCTTGGTGGCCGCGATCTCATCGTCGAACAGCGAGTAGCCGTGGGCCTCGTGGTTATCGGTCTGGCCCGGGGAGGGATAGGCGACATGGCTGCGGACGATGACCATCGACGGAGCGTCGTCAACCGCCATAGCCGCTCTGATTCCTGCCTCAAGGGCATCGAGATCCTCGGCGGCCTCCCCCAGGTTCACGACATGCCAGCCGTAGGCCTCGAATCGCTGGGCCGCGTTGTCAGACAAAGACAGCTCGGTCGGTCCGTCGATGGTGATCCGGTTGTCGTCGTAGAAGCAGACCAGCCGGTCCAAGCGCTGATGTCCGGCCAGCGAGGCGGACTCATGGCTGATCCCCTCGGAAAGATCGCCGTCGCTGCACAGCGCGAACACCCGATGGTCGCAGACGTCGGCGCCAAATCGCCGGCGCAGCCAACGCTCGGCCATGGCCATCCCCACCGCATTGGCAATCCCTTGGCCCAGCGGCCCGGTCGTAACCTCTACGCCCGCGGTGTGGCCGACCTCAGGATGTCCGGGGGTGCGGCTTCCCCACTGGCGAAAGTCCCGCAGGTCGTCGAGGGTCAGTCCCTGCCCGGTCAGGTGGAGCATCGAGTAGAGCAATATGGAGGCGTGGCCGGCGCTGAGCACGAACCGGTCACGATCGGGCCAAGCCGGGTCGTCGGCGTCGTAGCGCATGATGCGGGTCCAAAGCACATGGGCCAACGGCGCCATGGCCATGGCCGTCCCCTGATGCCCGGAGCGGGCTTGGTGGGGGGCATCCATAGCCAGGCCACGGATGACGCTGATGCCTTGGGGCTCGAGAGCGGCGGGGAACGCGGGCATAGATCGGCCGATCCTTTCAGATGGTCATGGGAAGAGTCGCGTGGTCATGGAAACAGCACCACCGAAGCGGTAAAGCCGTGGAGGAAATTGTGGCCACCTATGGGCCCGAGTTCGCCGGCACAGAACATTCCGGCTACCGGCGCCCTCTCCAAGGCCTCGTGTACCACGGCGGCGTCGTGATCGGGGCCTTCGAATAGGTGGGTGCCCCGGCCATTGCAGGTGAATACCAGGGCTGACCCGGCCGAAGCGTCGGCCATCAGCTCTCGCAGGTCTTCATCGGCGGTAGCCGCGTCCCGCACTTGGAACTGGACGGTGGTGCCCACCTGCACCGAATCGCCCACCGCCAACGCGCCACTCTCCTCATCGGCGCCGATCAGCCCCCGAATCAAGAAGTCGCCCCGGTGGAATTCCGATTTGTGCTCATCGATGACTATTCCGATATGGAGTCCTCTAGACACCAGGGCTCGGTCGGCCTCATCCAACGCCAGCAGGGTCTCCCGCAAGCGGTCTACTGCCGGTCGACCTCCCATCTCAGACACAATGTTGTCCTCGGATTTGGTCACGGTGAATGGCTGGCCGATGGGACGGCAGCCCTGAGAGACAACGGTGCGAACCTCGACCTCCGGATCAAGGATGACGCCAACCGCCCCGTCGTCGTATACCTGGTGACCCAAGACCAGGCGGTTGCCCCCCGGCCGGCCGGAGGCAGAAGCCAGACCTCCGACCACTGTCATGGCCGGTCCCGCCTTCAACAGGGCTTCACTGGGAAATGTGAACGGGTCGGGAAGCACCAGCAGGGTTCCCTCAGCATCGACGGGAATCCCGCCCACTGCCCAGCCGTCGGGGCCGCGGACGGCCTCGAGTCGCACCGGTCGAGCTGGGCACTGGGCCGCAGCCCAAAGGGAGACAGCCGGGCGCTCCTCCACCTCGAGAGGGCCGCCGATCACCGATACCGCGGTGGCGCCGATGAGAGCCGCCGGGGTCAGAACCTGGTGGATGGCATCGGTGATTTCGTTGATCGCGTCGCGATGGGAGGCCGATGTGAACAGCACGGCCAAGTCGGGGGAGGGTCCCACCGCTTCGAGGATCTCGCCGATTACCTCACCAGCGGCGTCAGCCGAGTCGGGATGCTCGGACAAAGCGGCCCCATACCTGCTCACTCTCCGCACGCTACCCGCGGTCGGGCACCAGCGAATGGATCATTTACTATTTCCGGTCGGCCCGTCGGCCAGAAGGAAAAATAGGGGCCTAAACCGGGACTGAAGTGGCGGAACGAGCGGCCAGAGCATCCACGTCAGCATGGCGAATCCGGGCCAAGCCCAAGCGGCTGGCCACGCTGATGAACCACCAGCCCAGGTCGAATTGGTACCAGCGGCGGGCGAAGCGAGCTGATGTCGGAGCGGCGTGGTGGTTGTTGTGGTAGCCCTCGCCGCAGGTCAGCCAGGCCAGCCAGGTGACATTGGTGGCACTGTTGTCAAATGGGCGGCGCCCAAAGGTATGGGCCACACCGTTCACGGAGCCGCCCAAGCCGATATAGCCCACGGTATGGACCACGACGGCCACTATGCCGGGAACCCAGCCCAGCCACCACACCAAGATGGCGACTCCCAAGACCAACCCGACGATCCCGCGGTTTAGCAGCAATCGGTCAGGCACGGTGACTGGGATGTCCTTGGCGTAGCGCTCGGTGGTTTGGGGATCACGGGCCGATCGCCGATAGAGGGCGGCATTGGTGAGCTGCACCCGCAGCCAACCCAACCGGGCCGGGGAGTGAGGATCTTCGGGGGCATCGGTGAACGCATGGTGCTTGCGGTGGACCGCAGCCCACTGTCGAGCGGAGATTCCGGTCGACATCCACAAGAACACCTTGAAGATGCTGCGAAGCGCGGGGTGAAGCTGCACCGCCTTGTGGGCCAAATCACGGTGCAGATACACCGTTGTAGCCAGATTGGCCAGCTGGGTGAGGGCGAGTCCCACGACTATCGCGATCACTATCTGCACAGCTTGAACTCCTAATGAGTCATGACTGGTGGGTCATGTCTGGCCGCCGACTCTGACAACCACGGGTGTGACCTTAGATGACAGGCGGAGGTTACATACCATAACTGCCTGGTGCCGCTGCCGTCGGAGTGGGGGAGGACAGAACAGGCCGATAGCTTGTTCGGAAATGGGGGTGTTGTCGGAATTCGAGTCGAAGCGGCTTCTGGCCCGCCACGGAGTTGTGGTGAGCCGAGACAAGCTGGCTCGATCTGCCGATGAAGCGGTGGCCGCGGCTTCAGAGATCGGCGGCCCGGTGGCCGTGAAGCTGTGCGGCCCTTCGCTGGCCCACAAGAGCGAGCGGGGGCTGGTGCGATTGGGCCTCGACGGACACGATGCGGTGCGGCTCGCGGCAGAAGACCTGCTGGCCGCGGCCACAACCGACGACGGCGAGGTGGCCGTGCTGGTGTCGGAGATGGTGGCCGGACATCGGGAGCTCATCGCCGGCGTCGCGGTTACCGAGCAATTCGGCGCCGCGCTCATGCTCGGCTTGGGCGGCGTGCTGGCCGAGGCAATCGGGGAAGCGGTGTTCCGACTGCTTCCGGTAAGTGAGGCCGACTGCGAGGACATGATCGACGACCTGGGGATTTCTCCTCTGCTGGGCTCGATGCGGGGAGAACCGGCGGTGGATCGGGATGCGTTGACCGCCACACTGCTGGGCGTGGCCGAAGCGGCGGGAGAAGACGGCGTCCAGGCTATTGACGTCAACCCCCTCATCATTCGCGACGGCCAACCGGTGGCGGTGGACGCCCTGGTAGTGGTGAGCAGCTCATGAGCCCGACCCCGTTCGAACAGTTGTTCAACCCCAGAGGCATCGTGGTAGCCGGCGCCTCCACCCACCCGGGGAAATTCGGCTTCGTCGCGCTTCACAATGTGCTGGCGGGGGGATTCGAAGGTCCGGTGTTCGCCACCAACCCCGAGCAGCCGACCATTCTGGGGCTCGACACACTGGCCTCGGTCGAACAGGTGCCCGCAGGGGCGGCAGATCTGATTCTGATCTGCACACCCCCTCAGACCTGCGCCGACATTTTGCGGTCGGCTGCCAACCGGGGCATAGGCGCGGCCTTTATTGCCTCCGGCGGATTCCGGGAAGCCGGCGCCGAGGGCGCCCGGGTCGAAGAGGAGCTAATTGATCTGGCTCGCTCGCTGGGCATGACGGTGGCCGGGCCCAACGGCCAGGGTTTGATCTCAACCCCGGCCAAGCTGGCCGCCCAGATCGTGGCACCGGTTCCGCCCCCCGGTCCCATCGCAGTGGCCAGCCAGTCGGGCAACCTGGTATCAGCGTTCATGAACTACGCCGCCCACAGCGGCGTGGGCATCAGCCGGGCGGTAAGCGCGGGCAACGCGGCCATGGTGGGGGTGGTCGATTACCTGAGCTGGTTTGCCGGCGATCCCCATACCAGGGCCATGGCCGCCTATGTCGAGGGAGTGGGCGACGGCCGGCGATTCGCGGCGGCCATCCGGGAGGCATCCGCAGCGAAGCCAGTGGTGCTGGTCAAAGGTGGTACCACTCCTCGAGGCGCCCAGGCCGCGGCCAGCCACACCGGGGCGCTAGCCACCGACGACCGCGTATTCGACGGCATGGTGCGCCAGAGCGGCGCCGTGCGGGCCGCCACCATCGAGGAGGCGTTCGACGCCGTCGCCGCTTTCGCCACCCAGCCGCTGCCTGCCGGCCCTCGCACGCTTGTGCTGTCCAGCGCGGGGGGTTGGGGCGTCATCGCTGCTGACGCGGTCACGCAGTCCAACCTGGAGCTGATCCCCCTTCCAGCCGATCTGGAGAAGGCCATCGACCAGCTGGTCCCACCCCGCTGGAGCCGCCACAACCCCATTGACCTGGCCGGGGGTGAGAGCCGCGACACCATCCCGGAGGCGATCCACCTGGTAGCCGAGCATCCTGAAGTCGATGCGGTCATCTATCTGGGGATGGGCATCCAGTCCAACACCGCCTCCCATCTGCGGTCAGGCCCGTACTTCCACTCAGCCGAGCTGGACCGCATCTGCGAGTATCACGAGCGCCAGGACAGCCGCTTTGCCGAGGCTGCGGCCGAGGTCTCAGCCCAAACTGGCAAGCCCATCCTGGCCGCCACCGAGTTGGCCGTTACCCAGCCCGACAATTCCGGGCCGGCGACGGTGGCGGCCCGAAGCCGCTACTGCTTCCCCTCGGCCGACCGAGCCGTGCGGGCCCTGCACCACCTGTGGTGGTACGCCCGATGGCGCAAGCGCCATGGGTGAGTCGGAACGTGATCGGCGAGATGGCCAGCGGCACGCCCGATGGCGCAAGCGCCATGGGTGAGTCGGAACGTGATCGGCGAGATGGCCAGCGGCACGCCCGATGGCGCAAGCGCCACCTAGGATAACCGCAGTGCGTCGAATCGTGATGCCCCTCCTGCTGTTGGCGGTCGCCCTCGGGGCGCTTCTCGGTTCCAACTTTCTGAGCGACCGGCTTCACGAAAACCTCGGCGAAGTGGCGGCTGACGACACGGTTCCGCCCGGAGTCGGCACGCCCCTCATCTCCACCCTTCGCCTGCGGGAACTGCTTACCCCGTCGCTGACCGAGCCCGACTTCTTCACCACTCTGGACGGTCTGATGGCCACCGCCCCCTCGGCTTCCTGCCTCTCCGTCACCCTTGACGACCGAGACCCTCCGTTCTACGAAAGCGGTGCCAACATCCAGGCAATGCCCTCTGAAGGCATGGTCTTGCTCACGTTGGCCACTGCCCATGAGGTACTCGGCCCTGATCACAGGTTCACCACCTCGGTCCAATCCACCGTTCCGATGGACGGAGGAGTGGTGAACGGCGATATCTACCTGGTCGGCGGGGGCGATCCAAGACTGTTCACCGAGGGATTCCTGGTGACTTTGGCCGAGGACCGCCAGCGGCATTACACCCCCATCGAAGATATGGCCCAGACGCTGGTGGACGACGGTTTAACCCTGGTGACCGGTGCGGTGGTGGGGGACGCCACCCGCTATGACGACCTCCGCTATGTCCCGTCCTGGCCCGAGAGCATCATCGACTCCGAGAAGATCGGCACCCTGCTCGCCCTGCAATTCGACGACGGTTGGGTTCAGTTCCCCATCCCCGAATCCGAGCAGACAACCGAGGCAACTGATGGAACAGGCGGACAAGATGATGCGAACGACTATCTGGCTGCGGAAGATCCGCCCTTCTACGCGGCCGCGCTGTTCGACGACATGCTCGAAGCCCGCGACGTGGTCATCCGCCGCAGCCCCCGCTCTGAAGCGGTGCCCGATGACGAAGAGATCTACGTGATGGCGTTGATCGAGTCGGCGCCGCTCTCCGACCTGTACCACCAAATCCTGGCCAATCGGGATATCGAGACCACCGAGCTGCTGCTCAAAGAGATCGGTCTGGCGGCGTCGGGCACCGGCAGCACCAGCGCCGGAGTCCAAGCGGTAGAGGACACGCTTAGAGACGCGGGAATCAACGGCGGCCAACTCCAGTTGCTTCAATTCGACGGCTCAGGGCTCGATCCGGCCAACATCGCAACCTGCCCGGTGTTCACCTCGCTGCTGGACAGCGCAGAGTTCAGCCCGTTGTTCCACGAACTCCTCCCAACCGCGGCTGAAGCCGGCCCGCTCCGGGATCGGTTTGCCGGCGTCTCAGACCCGGGGCGGATCAATGCGTTTTCGGGCGGATCATCGAGCGTCACGGCAATGATGGGCTATATCGACATCGGCTTGGGCCAAGAAGTGACGTTTGCCTTCATTGCCAACCAGCCCGGTGCCGACGACAACCAGGCCATTCGAGGGCTGGAAGAGCAAATCGTACGCCATCTGGCCACGCTGGCCGCGAAACCGAGCCTCGACGACATCGGCCTCCTACCGATCCGAAGCGGCTGACCAAATTCTGACTAGTCCGTGGTTCAATAGCCGTGACCGAGACAAACACGATGGCCATGTTTCCGCTGGGAATGGTGCTGTTGCCCACAATGGTGGTGCCAATC
>VYDF01000133.1 GCA_009843565.1 Acidimicrobiia bacterium
GGCCGACGTCGGCGATCCACAGATCGCCAGTGGCCCGGTCGAACGAGAACCTCCACGGATTGCGGGCCCCGTAGTGCCAAATCTCGGCTCGCCCCCCGCCATCGGCAAACGGGTTGTCGGCGGGGATGGAATAGGCCGAACCGCCGTCGGCTTCAGGGTCGATACGGACCATGGTGGCTAGCAGGGTGTCCAGATCCTGGCCCTGGTTGAACATGTCGTCGCGGCCGCCGCCGTCGCCGAACCCGATCCATAGGTATCCGTCGGGACCGACAACGATGTGGCCGCCGTTGTGGTTGCAGGCCGGCTCGTTCACGCTCAGCACGGTTCGCCCCTCGTCGCGCTGAACCCGATGCCCCATCATCGGGTACTCCACGATCTGGTTGTCACCCCGCAAGTCGGTGTAATGGGCGTAGAGGTTCGATCCGTCGGGGTCAAAGGCAATGCCAAGCAGTCCTTCCTCGCAGTCGGTGGTGGTGAGGTCGCCGATGTCCAGCACCATCTCGGGAGGCTCGTCGCCGTCAGCACCCAACAGCCAAACCCGCCCGTCGCGGGTGGCCACGTACAAATCTCCTGTACCGCTGCCGGTACCCGGTCGGGCCACTAGGGCAATGGGGTCGGGTAGCGACACCACCGGAGTGAGCACCAGCGATGGCGGGTCCGGCTGGTCAACGGGTGCGGGTTGGCTGTCACCGTCTTGTCCAGAAGTGGGACCGACCGTCGCGGCCGCGGTGGTCGGCTGGTCTGGCGTGGGGCCCATGGTGGGTGAAGCGGTGCCATATTCAGGAGAAGGACTGCTGGTAGCTGCCGCGGTGCTGGCGGCGCCCGTCTCACGCCGGTCGCCATCATCGTCGTCGTTGCCCCCACAGGCGCTAGCCAGCAGGCAGACCAGAGCGAACACCGCCATTGATCGGGCAAGGAAGCTCACGGCCGTTTTCGCAGCGGTCGGATCAGGCCCTCTTGCACCACCGAGGCCACCAGCTCACCGGTGCGGTTCCACGCTGTGCCCCAGGCCAGGCCCCGGGCGTTGGATGCCGAGTTGGACACTTGGTCGAGGAAGATCCAGTCGTCCATGCGCAGCGGTCGGTGGAACCACATGGCGTGGTCGAGGCTGGCCGCTTGAATGTCGATCTCGTTGCCCCGAACCGGGAGGGCCTTGGTGGCGGTGTCCAGCACGGTCATGTCACTGGCGTAAGTGAACATGCAGGTGTGCAGCACCGGATTCTCAGGCAACGAGCCGGTAGCCCGCAGCCACACCTGCAAGTGGGGCTCTCGGCTCTGACCCCGCTCGGCGGGCGAGCCAGTCACGTAGCGCAGTTCTATGGGGCGGATCATCCGGCCCTGGTCGTCTACCGGAAAACCGTCCCACACAAACGGCTCCAGTTCCTCGGGGTCGGGAATCCCGGTGGGCAAGTCGGTCTGGTGCTCGAATCCCTCCTCTTCTTTGTGGAAGGAGGCCGACATGGCGAATATGGGCTGGCCGTGCTGGATGGCGGTCACCCGGCGGGTGGTGAACGAGCGGCCGTCGCGCACCCGCTCCACCAGATACACCAGGGGCGCAGCCACATCGCCGGGGCGAATGAAGTAGGCCTGGAGGCTGTGGACCGAGCGGTCTTCCACCGTGCGAGTGGCGGCTACGAGGGCCTGGCCGGCCACCTGGCCTCCGAATACCCGCTGGCGATCCTCTTGGGGGCTGACTCCCCGGAAGATATCCTTCTCGATGGGCTCCAGATCCAGCAGCTTGATGAGATCGTCTACCTCTGACTGCATGACCGATTGATCCTACCGCTCCACTTGGGCCATCCCTGTTGCTGCATCGCCGGTTCAATCCAGTTTTGGCCGAATCGGAGGGGCGCTGGGTACGCTTATTCCTCCCCATGTCGCTCATCGACTCGGCCCGCGCCCACGTGATGGACAACTGGCAGCGTCTGCTGCGCTATTGCGGCACGTCGGTAGTTGGGGTGGTAGTTGGCCAGACCATTCTGCGGGTGTGCTACGACCTGTTGGGCTGGTCGGGCCTGGTGTCCAACCTGGTGGCGTTCGTGATCGCCAACATCCCTGTTTACCTTCTGTACCGGGGGTGGGTGTGGAACAGCGATGGCCCTACCCAGTGGGGCCGAGTCGTGCTGCCCTTCTGGCTGGTCTCGCTGGCCGGGCTGGCCTTGTCGTCCTTGGCCGTGGGCCTGGTGGACGCGGCCACCGACAACGGCTGGTACATCACCGCGGCGTCGGTGGCCGCATTCGGCACCGTGTGGCTGGTGAAGTACGCGGTGTGCGACCGATACCTGTTCGGCACCCTGGTGGAAGGCGACGGCCCCTCCGAGCGGGCCTCCGAATTGGCTGGCGATGGAACCCAGTCGGCGGGCGTTCGCTGAGGCCGCCCGGGGGTTCATGCCCCCCGATGAGGGGTTGGCTCTGCACCAGGCGGCCTGCAACTTGGATGTGGATGGGCCGCTGCTCGAAGTAGGCAGTTACTGCGGCAAGTCGTCGGTGTATCTGGGCGACGCCGCTCAAGCCCAGGGCCGGGTGTTGTTCGCCCTCGACCACCACCGAGGCTCAGAGGAGAACCAACCGGGCTGGGAGTGGCACGAGCCCGATTTGGTGGACCCCGGGGTGGGCCTGATCGACACCCTGCCCCACTTCCGCCGCACGGTGTACCAGGCCGGGTTGGAGGGGAGCGTGGTGGCACTTGTGGGCCAGTCGGTGGCCATTGCCCAGAACTGGTCCACGCCGCTGGCCTTCTTGTTCATCGATGGCGGCCATGGCGTCGAGCCAGCCCACGCTGACTATGAGAACTGGGTGCCCCACGTTGCCGTGGGCGGCCGACTGGCTATCCACGACGTGTTTCCCGATCCTGCCGACGGCGGTCGTCCGCCCTATGAGATCTATTGCCGGGCCATGGACTCCGGAGCGTTCACCGAGCTTTCCGTCGCCGGCTCTCTGCGCGTCCTCACCCGCCTCGCTCCCGGCATCTGATCAGGCCCGCCACTAGCTTCAGGGGCGTGGACAACGACCAGAGATTGGCAACCGGAGAGGCGTGGCGGGAGTTCTGCGATCGATTTAAGGCCGCTGGCGACCGGCTGCTGGAAGACGACTTTCCCGCGGGGGCGGCTGATCGGGCCGAGGGCTACCGGCACTTAGGCCGGTTGCTGATGCAGGGGTGGATCGAGCAGGTGGAGTTTGGCGACCGGGACTTTCCGGTGATGTACCGCCACAACGACGACGTCATGCGCTGGGGAGGTCCCAACATCGACAACACCTACTGGCGGGCCCACGTGAGCGCTGAGCACTCCTATTTGGTAACCGGGTGGCTGCCGTCGGGGGCGATGTTCGTGATCCAAAGCGCCCATGGGGAGATGCATCAGAACCGCTTGGGGATCACTGCCGAGCGATCCAGCGACGATTTCGCCGTCGAGTCCGACGGCAGCTTCACCTTCGTCGCCAGCGCCACTTCCCACGACGGCAACTGGCTGCCCATCGATGAGCACACCGACCACATCTCGGTGCGGGAG
>VYDF01000006.1 GCA_009843565.1 Acidimicrobiia bacterium
GTGGTGCCCCGGGCCGAGATCGACCACTGGCTCGACCTCCCCCCCGAACTGGCCGCCCATCTCATGGTGGTGGCTCATACCGTGGGCACCGCCCAGATGGCCGCCTTCCAATCCCCGCGGGTCGGCCTCGTCATCGCCGGGCACGAGGTGCCCCACGCCCACCTCCACGTGATCCCGATGTTCGACATCGGCGACTTGAGCTTCACCAACGCCAAGGCCTCGGTCCCGCCCGAGGAGCTGGCCGCCGCCGCCGAGCTCCTGCGCTCCCACCTGCCCCAGGGCTAGCTCTGGATCACGTTGCGGAGCCGGTAGACCCGCAGCGACATTCCCCCCTCGTCCAACTCCAGTCGCTCAAATCCGGTTCGCCGCACGTCCAGGTCGAAGCTCTCGATGTCGAGGGGGCTCCAGTCGGGTGCGGAGGCGGCGTCGAACACAATCCACTCCACCTTGGGGGTGGCCGCCACCGCGGCGCTGTCGGGATCGTCGCCGGTGTGCAGCTGGTACAGCCTCGTGCGGTCCGACAGCAGGGGGAGAACCTGCTCTGATGCTCGTACCGATGCGTCCGCCGGAATCAGGTCAACCGCCTCCTGGCGGGCGATGTCGATCGTCTCCCGCCGGCCCCAGTCCCACGGCCGCTCGTACAGCGAGCTGGGCGCGTCGCGCAAGAAGAAGAGGCTGGCGGTGAGCACCAGCGCGGTGAGCAGGCGGCGGTCCACGTTCACCCGCTCCACCAGCACCCGGCCCGACCGGGCCAGGGCGAACACCGTGGCCGCGAACACGAACGGGATCATCGGCACCGTCTGGGAGGCCTCGGCCAACTGCCCCGACGGCACATCGGCCACCAGATACACCGCGAACAGCGGCAGCACCGGCAGCACATAGCGGGGCGCCACCAGAGGCAGCAGCATCACCGGGGCCAACAGGAACACGATCATCTGGAAGTTGGCCTGCGACACCGCGTCGGCCACCACCTGGTGGGGGGCGGAGATGAACCCCCACAGCACCGAGCCGGCGTGGCCGCTGCCGAAGTCGGAGAACGCCTCGATGTGCGGGAACCGGCCGCCGTTGAACCGAGGCTGGATGGCGGTCATCGCCACCAGCCCGTAGGCCAGGCCACCCAAAGAGATATAGGCGCCGGGGCGGCGGCGGCCCTCCAGCAACACCAGCAGTCCCAGTCCGGCAAAGGCAAAGGCCAGGTCTGATCGGCAGGTCACCACCACCAGGGCGAACACCCCGAACCAGTTCCAACGCCCCTCCAGAGCAGTGAGCACCGCCGCAAACAACGCCGGCACGGCCAGGGCCTCGGGGTGGAAGTCGGACAGGTTGATGCTGTGTACCGCGGGGTAGGCGCAGTAGGCGAACACCACCGCAGCCGCCGCCCCCGATTTGAGGCCGCCCACGTCGCGGGCGATGCGCCACAGAGGCACCACTCCGAGGGCCAAAGCCGAGGCTTGCAGGCACAGCAGCGTGGGCTGGTCGGGGAACAAGGCGGTGAGCCCGGCCACCGGGTAGAGGATGAACGCAGCCTGCTCCCACAACAGGTTGTGGCCGGCCACGCTGGACAGCGGCTCGTACCCTTCGCCGATCAGCCACAGACCTTGCAGGTGCGACGACAGGTCGGCGCCGGCCTCCAACGACCGGGCCCGGGCCAAAGACAGCCCCGACAGCAACCCGCCGAAGAGCAAAGCCACGATCCACGGCACCGCCTGGTCCACCCGCCGAGTGTCGAGGCGGGCCTGCCAGCGCAGCGAGAAGATCTCCAGGCGGCGCCGCAGCTGGGCCAGCGTGGCCTTGCTCTGGTCGAGGTCCACTACCCCACCAGCACGGTCTCGGTGTCGCGCCCCGATCGCAGCAGGGTGCCGGGCCGGGCGTCGGTGGCCCGGCCGCCGCTCACGATGGGAGTGCCGTTCACCAGCACATGGTCTACCCCCACCGCATCGGCAAACAGGCGGGCCGTGCCGCCGGGCAGGTCCTCCACCAGGCGCATGGTGCCCGAATCCACCGTGTCGGGGTCGAACACCACCACATCGGCGCACCAGCCCGGCTCGATGCGGCCCCGATCCCGCAGGCCGAACAGCCGGGCCGGGGCGTCGGTCAGCATGTGAACAGCCGTCTCCAATGAGGCCAGCCGCCGGCCCCGCAAACAGTCGCCCAAAAAGGCCGTGGTGTAGGGGGCGCCGCACATCCGGTCGAGGTGGGCGCCGGCATCGGAGCCCCCCAACAGCGTGTGCTCGCTCTGCCAGGCCTCGGCCCGCAGCCGCCAGCTTTCGTCGTCGTCATCGGTGGGCGCGGGCCACAGCACCGTGCGCAGCTCATCTGCGAGCACGATGTCAACCAGGGTGTCGAAGTGCCCGGTGCCCCGCTCCGCGGCGATGTCGGCCACCGTGCGCCCCCCGACGCCGTCGTTGGCCGGGCTGAAGGTGTCGCCTATGCGGTAGCCGCCCCAGCCGGTGAGCCGGCTGAACACGCCGGCGTCGGGCGACGCGGCCCGCTCGGCCAGATGGGCTCTGGTTTGGGGATCGGCCAGCTTGGCCATCCGCTCGGGCACGGGCAGGCCCAGCACCTCGCCCCAGTCGGGCAGCATGTTGAGGGCGCAGTAGTTCAAAAAGCTCATGTTCATCCCCACCAGCACCGGCATGGTCAGCGCCACCACTCGGGCGCCGTATTCGGCGGCCCGCACCGAGGCGCCCAGCTGGGCCCGGTAGCGGTCGGGGTCGGCCGAGTCGATGGTGAGCACGTTCCAGTTCAGCGGGCGGCGGGCGGCCCGGCTCATGGCCACCATCAAGTCGAGTTCCTCGGGGGTGAAGCCCTGCATGCAGCCGTCGGTCACGTACTCCAGGGTGGTGCCCTCGTGCTCGGCCACCACCGAGCACAGCGCCACCACCTCGTCGTCGCTGGCGAAGCGAGAGGCCACCGGAGCGCCGTCGCCGTCGTTGTGGGTGTAGGAAAGCGAGGTGGAGAAACCCAGGCCACCGGCGGCGATGCCGTCGGCCAAAAGGGTCTTCATCGCCTCGAGCTGGCCAGGATCGGCCTCGTTGCCGGTGGCGTCGGCCCCCATCACCGCCCGGCGGATGGCGCAGTGGCCCACCAGGAATCCGGCGTTCACCCCCAGGTTGCCGTCCAAGCGGGCCAGGTAGTCGGCAAACGTCCGCCACCCCCAGTCCAGCCCGGTCTCCAGGGCGGTGAGCGGCATCCCCTCCACCTTGGCCATCATGCGCTGGAGGTAGGGGGCGTCGCCGGGGTTGAGGGGCGCCAAGGTAAAGCCGCAGTTGCCGCCGATCACGGTGGTCACCCCGTGCAAGTTGGAGGGCGAGGCTGCGGGATCCCAGAACAACTGGGCGTCGTAGTGGGTGTGGGGATCCACGAATCCAGGGCAAACCACCCGCCCGGTGGCGTCGATCTCGGTGCGCCCAGGCTCGGCCACCTCACCCACGGCCACAATGCGCCCGCCGCTCAAACCGACATCGCCGGAATAGCCCGAGGCCCCCGTGCCGTCG
>VYDF01000227.1 GCA_009843565.1 Acidimicrobiia bacterium
CGCCACCAGCGTGTCCACCACCCGGTCGATCACCTGGCGCAGCGAGGTTTCCCGCTCCGGGGTTCCCAGCCCGCCCCGGAAGTACTTCTGGGCCACGATATTGCCGGCATTGACCGACCAGCTCTGCGGGAACTCCACATTCGTCTGCTCGAACGCCACCTCGCCGTCTGCGCTGGTGATTCGGGCGTCGCGGCGGTGCCATTCCACCTCGTCATAGGGGTGGACATTGGCGCGGCTGTGGTAGCGGCTCAGGCCGATCCTGGTGCGGTCAGATGCCAGAGCCATCAGCACTCCTCAACGGATGCAGCTCCTATGGCGCATACCGCGTTCATTTTATCCTTGCTCGAATGAGGCTGCGGCGTGAGCGGCCAGGTCAAAGGAGCCTCATCATGAGGCACGCCAGCCCGTCCATGCGGCGGACTGAACCCCTCAAGGAGTCGCCTGAACCCCACTATGGTCGTCGGCGTCAGCCACCATTCCGGCCCCCCACGCCGCAGCAGTAGGTCACCGTAGAGCATCAAGCCTGTGGACGGTAAGGAGGACAATAGGGATTCCCTGTGGATTTCAGGTGAATTTCTGGAGACTTGCCGGATCGAGTCGCCTGCTACGGTCGGCGACAGGTGGATCAGCTGTTTCCTCGGTTTGTCTCGGACATCGACCCGGTCGCGGTTTACGGGGCCGACAGCCGCATTCCCCACCCCGACCGGCCATGGCTGATGCTGAACATGGTCACGTCCGCCGACGGCGCCACGTCGGTCGACGGTGTGTCGGGAGGCTTGTCGAGCCCCGGGGATCGGCGGGTGTTCGCGGCCATTCGGGCAGTGGCCGACGTGATTCTGGTCGCAGCCGAGACCGTGCGTCGGGAAGGCTATGGGCCACCCAAGACGAACCCGGAGGCAGCCGCCGGCCGAACGGCGCGGAACCAGGCGCCCCGACCCCGCTTGGCGGTGGTGAGCGCTTCGCTGGATCTGGACTTCACCGCCCCGGTGTTCGACGATCGCCCCCCGCCACTTCTGTTTACCGTGGACGCGCCCCCCGCCGAGCGACTGGCCCAGGCTGAGACAGTGGCCGAGGTTCATCGCGCCGGCACTGATCGGGTGGACCTGGCTGAGGCAATGGTCCGGATAGCGCAAACGGGGGCTGGCGTGGTGCTGGTGGAGGGCGGGCCGAGCCTCAACGGGCAGCTTTTGGCCACCGGACTCTTGGACGAGCTCTGCTGGACGATCTCGCCCACGCTGGCGGGCGGCGACTCCTCGAGGATGGCCAAGGGGGGCCCGCCCCGGCTCGACCGCCTCCGGTTGGAGCGGGCGCTGGCTCAAGACCACACCCTGTTCCTGCGCTACCTCCGCCACTGATCGGCTACCGGCTGTCGGAGGCGACCGGCAGCGCGGTGTCGCCCACGATCACGTAGGCCGGCTCGGATGAGCCCAGCCCCGCAGCGGGACCTTCGGGGGACAGCGACCAGTGGAGCTTGGCGGCCAGAAACGAGCTGGCCCACAGCACGAGAAACAAGGCGGACACGGCCAGCGCCCGTCGGAACCAGTACACCTGGGCCGGCAACCGCCGGGATGCCGGCGGCTCGCGGCAATCGTCGGAAACCAACACCAATGCGGGTCGAGCCACAGGTTGATCAAACATGGGTAGAGCCATGCGACCATTGTCCAGACCGCGGTGACAGTTAGGCCGAATACGGCTGTCTAGCTGGCTTTTTGCAAATTTCAGGCCGGTATTTCACCGGGTGGCGAGCAACGCCTCCAAAGCACGGTGGTAGGCCTCCAGTGCGGCTCTGTCTACCCGCTCTTCGGCGGTATGGGCCAAGGTCGAATCTCCGGGCCCGAAGTTGGCCGCGGGTATGCCCCGCGCCGCGAAGAAGGCCACGTCGGTCCATCCCAGCTTGGCCTTGATCTCCAGTCCGTTGTCGGAGATGAGCCGTTGCAGCACCGGATGGCCCAACCCCGGCGGGGCAGCCGGGGCGTGCTCGGTCACCTCGAAGCGGTCGTCGTCGCCCAGCATGGGTGCCACCATCTCTCGCAGAATGTCCTCGGCTTCGGCGGGGCTGCGGTCGGGGGCATAGCGATAGCCCAGGGTCACCTCGGCCCGGTCGGGCACTACGTTGCCGGCCACCCCGCCTTCCACCGCCACCGCCTGAAGCGACTCCCGGTACTGGCAGCCGTCGATCACCGGGGTGCGGGGCTCGTATTCCTCGGCCAGCCTGAGTACCGACCCCAGCCGGTGGATGGCGTTTACCCCCATCCAGGGCCGGGCGGTGTGGGCCCGGGCGCCGGCCAGCGTCACCACCGCCCGCATCGATCCTTGGCAGCCGGCCTCCACCGCTCCCCCGGTGGGCTCGCCCAGAAGGGCCACGTCGGCGGCCAGCAGGTCGGGGCGCACCTCGAACAGCTCCCGCAGCCCGCTGTCGGCGACGCGGACCTCCTCGCGGGCGTAGAACCGCCAGGTGACGTCGACCGCGGGCTCGTCCACCGCGTCGGCCAGCTCCAGCATGACCGCCAGCGCCGACTTCATGTCGGCCGCTCCGAGGCCCCACAACACGTCGCCATCTATTCGGGCCTCGGCATTGCCGTTGGGGGGCACGGTGTCGCTGTGGCCGCCGATGAGCAACCTCAGGGGCCGACCCAGCTCGGTACGGGCCACCACGTTGTCGCCCACGCGCTCCACGGCCAGTTTGGGCACGGCCCGCAGCCGAGCTTCGATGAGGTCGGCGATGGCCTGCTCCTCATAAGACACCGACGCCACGTTGATCAGCTCTGCCGACTTGGCCAACAGGTCAGTGGTCATGGCTCACTCCATAAAGACAGGCAGCCTGTGGATAAGTCACAACTAGGTAGCCGCGCCGTGCTCGCGAAGCACGTCGTTCAGTTGGGCCTTGTCGTGACGCTCGCCGGGATCGAGATGCTTGATCACCAACACACAGGGCATGCCGAACGTGCCTCCGGCGAAGGTGCGAGAGCGAGTGGCCGACACGGCCACCGTCCAATCGGGCACCACGCCGCGTCCGAGCTCCTCGCCGGTGGCGGCGTCGATGACCGGGATCGAGCCGGTGAGCACGCATCCCGCCCCCAGCACCACCCCGTTGCCCACTCTGGCCCCGTCGGCCACGATGCAGCGACTCCCGATCAGACAGTCGTCGCCCACCATCACCGGGGCGGCCTGGGGGGGCTCCAGCACCCCGCCGATGCCCACACCGCCCGAGAGGTGGACGTTGGCGCCGATCTGGGCGCAAGAGCCCACCGTGGCCCAGGTGTCGACCATGGTGTTGGCCCCCACCCGGGCGCCGATGTTCACATAGCTGGGCATCATGATCACGCCCCGGTCCAAGAAAGATCCCCAGCGGGCCGACGCCCCGGGCACCACCCGGACCCCGGCGGCCTGATAGTCGGTTTTGAGGGGGATCTTGTCGGCGTACTCGAACGGCCCCAGCTCCATGGTCTCCATCTCGGCCATGGAGAACAGCAGCAGGATGGCCTGCT
>VYDF01000041.1 GCA_009843565.1 Acidimicrobiia bacterium
TCCTCCCTGTGCTGCGCGACTCTCCCATTGCCATCAGCGACATCGCCCGGCTGCTGGGATCGAGCCGGGTGGCCGCGGGCTGGATGCGCAACCACCCGGAGTTCGCCCGCTTGCTGATGAACCCCGAGGAACTGGCCGTCGCCCGAACCGCAGGGGATTTGACCGCGGATGCCACCGAGGCCATGCAGTCAGCCGCTGGCGACCACGACCTCCAGATGGCGGAGCTGCGTCGCTTCGTGAGGCGCGAGCAGCTGCGGGTCGCGGCTCGGGACATACTGGGGCTGGCCTCGATCATCGAGATTCCCGAGGAACTCACCCTCATCGCCGACGCCGCGGTAGCGGCGGCCGTCGATGGTCTGGCTCCCGAGGTGCCCTTCGCTGTGATCGGCCTGGGGCGATATGGCGGCCTCGATCTGTCGTATGCCTCTGACCTGGATGTGATCTTCGTGTACGAGGGCGCGACCTCTGACGATGCCCGGGCGGCCAATCGCACCGCCCGAGGCCTGCTGAAAGAGATCGGGGCCCAAACCGCAGAGGGCCGGGCCTGGGAGATCGATGCCCGGCTTCGCCCAGAAGGAGAAAATGGCCAGCTTGCTCGATCGCTTGAGGGGTATGAGCGCTACTACGCCGAGCGGGGTCAACTCTGGGAGCGCCAGTCTCTGCTCAAACGGCGCTTCATCGCCGGAGACGCTGACTTGGGCAGGCGATTTCTCCGGTTGGCCGACGAATGGTGCTACCAACCCGAATTCAGCGAGGCCGAGGTTGATGAGATCCGAACCATGAAGCGCCGAATCGAGGCCGAGCGGCTGGGATCTGGCAGCAAGGCCCGGGACGTGAAGCTCGGCGCCGGCGGGCTCAGCGATATCGAGTTCACCGTGCAGCTCATGCAGCTTCAACACGGATTCGGGCGAACCTCGATAAGCGACAACCGCACGCTGCCGGCATTGGCTGGGCTGTCAGAGCACAATCTGCTGGACATCGGCGACCGGGCCACCCTCGATGTGGGGTATCGCTTCTGCCAGCGATTCCGCAACGCCCGCTATCACCTCTCTGGACTCTCGTCAGACGTGTTCCCCGATGACGAGCATGAGGAGCACCTGCTGGCCCGGCGGCTCGGCTATCCCAGCACCAAGGACTTGGAAGCCGATTACCAAGAGATCACCGAGGCCGTCCGAGAGGTGACCGACCGCCTGCTGTACGGCGAAGCCAGCTAATGGTTTAGCGGGCCGGTGGGCCAGTCGGGGGGATGGCTGGCCGCCCGCCAGGTGGCTGCGGCGACTGCGGCGAACACGGCGTCGGAGCCGTTGGCGGGCGGATCGTCGGACGATTCGATTTCCACTTCCACCAGTGGCATTCGTGATGCGGGCACCACCCCGAAAGACCTGATGGTGAGATCGTGTACTTCGCCGGTGGGGTCCACCGTCAATGCTTCGGAGGTGACCCAGCTAAAGGCCATGTGAGCCGCGCCGATGCAGTAAGAGCGCAGCACGATCTGATCCAGCGGGTCGCCGCACCGCACCTGAACCCGCAACCTGTCCTGGTGCCATTCGGCCCAAGCTGATCCTCCGCCGGGGGCAACGATCTCATCGGTCCCGTCGTCCAACGCGCTCAATGCCACGGCGGCTTCAACCCAACCCGCACCCCGAATGGCGATCGAAGTCGGCGGTCCATCAACGTCAACTTCTTTTACCTCTAGGCCTGGAGCAACTGAGGTGATGGCATTTGACACCCCGGGGGTTCGGACCACCCGAACTACCCCCTGGCCGTCGGGATTGACCCCGATGGCCAACGGAGGGCGCTTGGGACCATGGCGGACGGTGTCTTCACGGGACCACAGCACTCGGACAGGGCGGCCGTGCTCATCGGCCAGCTGACGGGCGATGCCAGGCAATGGAGACGTCAGCTTGGCGCCGAAGGCGCCGCCGTTGGCTAGCGGGCTGGCCGGCTCACCGCCGGGCACGCACCACGAGGCGTCGGTCTCCAGATAGGCCGGTTCCACCCAAGATGTTCGAAGCCGAACCGCCCAGTCGCCCTCGGGAAAGTCCAGAGGCGTGGGAAGCTCGTCTGGAGTGCGCCGACCCTGTACCTTTCCGGCGGCGGCCCGTGCTTCGGGCATCGACTCGCCCAGCGCCCAGCCCCCCCGGCCGTCGGATACCGCCACCAGCGCTCCCTCGGGCACAGTGTCGTCGGCAAATCCTCCCTCTCCCAACGACACAGCAGCCCCAACCTCCTGAGGCACACCGCCCTCGAGCTCAGCTCGTTGGGCGGCGGCGGCCCAATTCCGTTGCGGTGAGGCGCCGCCAACGCCTTCCCACGCTTCCAAGATGGTCTGCCATCCCGTGCAGCGGCACAGATGGGCGGCCAACGCAGACGCTGCATCTGAGCGGGGCCGATCTTGGCCCAAGCGGGCATCGAGGCCTGCGAGGCGCATGATGATGCCAGGGGTGCAAAATCCGCACTGGCTGGCACCAGCAGCACAAAACGCCTCACCCCACCCGGCACGGGTCTCAGTCGGCAGTCCGGCCAGCGTTGTGATTTCCCGACCCGCGACCCGACGGGCCGGGGTCACACAGGACACTCGTGGCTTCCCATCCACCCACACGGTGCAACAGCCGCATTGTCCTTGCGGACTGCACCCGTCTTTCACCGTATGGATGCCGAGGCGGTCGCGAAGCACCTCCATAAGCGAGGCACCGTCGTCGGCAACCTCAATTTGGCGACCGTCTACGGTGAATTCCAATGCGGCCGCCATGCGCGGCGTTGAATTAGCTAAAGCTCTGGCCGCAGCCGCAGGTGCGCTGGGCATTGGGGTTGGTGATGGAGAACCCCGCGTCGGTGAGTCCGTCTTTGTAGTCGAGAACCGCGCCCTCCAGCAGAGCCGCGCTGGACGAGTCGACTATCACTTTGACGTCGCCGAAGAGAACCTCTTGGTCTTCAGTGCCGATATCGGCGTCGAAGTACATCTCGTAGTTGAATCCGGAGCAGCCGCCGGGCCGTACCGCGACCCGCAGAGCCAGCTCCTCGTCGTCAGCTTGCTCTTGGCGCACCAAGGCTCCGACTTTGCTGGTTGCTGCATCAGTGAGTGTGATCACAAGCTTCTCCCTATTCGGCGCTGTGAGCCACAGTCAGTCTACCCGCAGGGTTGGCCAACATACATACCCGATAGCATGACCAAGGTGAACGATGCACCAGCCGCGGCTTTGCCGACGGTTGACGACGTGATGGGGGTGCTCCGCGGGGTGATCGACCCCGAATTGGGCAGTGACATTGTTGATTTGGGCATGGCCCGTGATGCAGTGGTCAATTCCGACGGGCTGGTAGAGGTGACGGTGGCGCTCACCACCTCGGGATGTCCTCTGAGGGCCCAGATCCAGCGTGAGGTGCGCAGCCGGGTTGGCGACCTGCCGGGCGTGGAGAAGGTCAAAATCCACTGGAGCGAGCTGACCCAAGAGGAAAAGGCCGCAACAATGG
>VYDF01000013.1 GCA_009843565.1 Acidimicrobiia bacterium
GCCGTTAGCTCAGTTGGCTAGAGCACCTGCATGACGCGCAGGGGGTCAGGGGTTCGAGTCCCTTACGGCCCACCATCCCGGTCGCCCTGCGTGATGCTGGCAGGGCGGTCATGTTGCGGCGAGGCGCTCAGTCGGTTGGCCAGTGACTTGTGCAATGAGCTCGAAGTCCTTGTCGAAGTGGAGCACGGTGAGCCCGGCGAGTTCGGCGGTCGCGGCGATAAGCAAGTCGGGGATGGATGGCGCTCGATGCTGTCCGCTCTCTGCGAGCACCGACTGGAGTTCGATGGCACGGTCTTCGATCTTTGGGGTGAGGTACTCCATGGGCATCAACGCCATCGGTGGCTCCGAGACCAGCGAGCGATGATCCCCAGCCGAGCGGGCTGAATAACCGACCTCGAGTCGGGTAACAGTGCTGATGCGGATGAGTCCTCGCTCGATTCGCTCTGCCCACTCGGCTGCGTTTCCGGCGAGGTGCAGCCTCTCGATCGCAGACTTGTCGATCAGCCAGTTCCTCACGACCAGGCACCGGACATCACGTCAGGATCTCTGAGGTCTTGGGCGAGGACGGCGAACCGCTCGAAGTCCTCGATGCTGACCGGGCCGGTGGCAGCCACGCGTTCGCCCTCCAGTGTTCGACATAAGTATTCGTTACGTGAGAGCCCGACTCGTTTCGCTTTAGCGTCTATTGCGGCGAGCACCTCAACGGGGACGCCTCGGATCAAGATGTCAGTCACGACCACCTCCGGTGATATCTAATGATATCAGATCGCTTGCGGCCAGCGGCATGGCGGCAAGTGAACGATTCGGTACGCTCCCACCGAATGGTTGTCGCCCAGTCCAGTGATCGACGGCGGCTGGGCTGGTTGCTCGCCGGGGTGGGGATGCTTTCGGTTTCCACCGACTCGCTGTGGATCCGGCTGTCGGAGGCCGACGCCATCGACGTCTCTTTCTGGGTGGCGTGCTGCTCGATACCCCTCTACACCGCTCTGAGCCACCGGGTGGACCGCTGCTGGCCGCTGGAAGCATTCCGCCGCCACCCCTGGCAGCAGCTGGTCATCGGGGTGCTCACTGGGGGCAGCCAGCTCTGCTTCGTGATCGCCGTCACCCAGACCCGAATAGCCAATGTGGTGGCCATCGTGGCCGCAGTGCCGCTGTTAGCAGCGGTGAGCGCCTGGATATGGCTGAAGGAGCGCATCTCCCGGAAGACGGCCCTCGCCATCGCCATCACGATGGGGGGCATAGGGGCGATCGTGTCCAGCTCGGTAGGCGAGCCCACTCTCTCCGGCGACCTGCTGGGCGTGTTGGCCATTGTGGGCTTCTCGGTGAGCCTCACCATGTGGCGCCGATATCCCGACATGAGCCGCTTGGTCGGTCTGTCCATCGGCGGGGTGATGACCGTGGCGGCCCTGGTGTATTCGGCATCGCCGCTGTCGCTGGACCTGCGGGCCTACCTGTCGATCGCCGCCATGGGTTTGGTATTCAACCCCTTCGGACGATTGGGGCTGTCCAACGCACCCCGCTACGCCCCGGTGGCCGACGTGGCCCTGTTCGCCCCCATCGAGACTGTGGCCGGAACGATATGGGCTGCGGCATTCTTCAGCGAGTATCCCCGCCCCGTTGCCGCCGTCGGCGCTGCCATCGTGTTGATCGGCGTGTTCTACGGCACCATTGCCACCACCCGCCCCGGAGCTCAAGCTGCACCGGGTTAACGGAATTGTGATTGCATTGCAATCATTCAACCAAGGTAGGCTGAGGGAGTGACAGAGAGGGCGAGAAATGGCGAGCATCACCATTCGCAATCTTGACGACGAGGTCAAGATCAGGCTTCGCGTACGGGCTGCCAGCCACGGTCGGTCGATGGAAGAGGAGGCCCGGCTCATTTTGCGCGATGCCGTAGAGCAGGACGTGGGTCCTGCGAATCTTGCCGCTGCCATTCGCGAACGCTTCGCCCATCTCGGTGGGGTGGAGTTGGAATTGCCCTCAAGAGAGACAATGCCAGAGCCGCCTCGTTTCGATTGAGGTAGGCGGGGTGATTGTTCTCGACACCAACGTTGTCTCTGAATTGATGCGCCCGCTGCCGGATTCGGTTGTTGAAGCATGGGTGGCTGACCGTGCCGCAACCACGTTGTTCCTCTCCGCAGTAAGCGAGGCAGAGTTTCTCTACGGGGTCGCCATCATGCCAGCGGGCCAGCGTCGAGACGCTCTGGAGTCAGAGGTTGAGGCGATGCTGCGTGACGACTTTGCTGGTCGTGTGTTGCCATTCGACAGTGACGCGGCGCGCGCCTATGCGGAAATTGCTGCATCCTGCCGGGCCGCAGGACGACCTGTGTCCCAGTCCGACGGTCAAATTGCAGCTATCGCCCGTTCTCGTGGTATGGCCGTGGCAACAAGAAATGTCCGGCATTTCGACGGTATGGCTGTCGATCTCGTCGACCCTTGGGCAGCAAGCTGAACAGCCCGCCAGGAGGCCACGTGGGAGGCCTTGAGCACAAGTACGATCGCGGCGTATGGCCAAGCCCAACATCTTGATGGTGATGGCCGACCAGTTGGCGCCGCAATTCACCGGTGCCTATGGCCATCCGATGGTGAAAACTCCGGCGATGGATGCCCTGGCCGAGCGGGGGGCGCGGTTCGATGCGGCGTACTGCAACTTTCCGCTGTGTGCGCCGTCGCGGTTCTCGATGATGTCGGGCCAGCTGCCGTCGGCCATCGGAGCGTGGGATAACGCCGCCGAGTTCCCCGCCGCGATTCCGACCTTGGCCCACTACCTCAACCTGGCCGGATACCGCACCGTGTTAGCCGGCAAGATGCACTTCATCGGACCCGACCAGCACCACGGGTTCGCCGAGCGGCTCAACACCGAGATCTATCCCTCCGATTTCGCCTGGACCCCCGATTGGGACAATGCCGGTGAGCGGATCGACAAGTGGTACCACAACATGGACAGCCTCTCGGAAGCGGGTCAGGCTCTGGCCACCTACCAGTTGGACTACGACGAGGAAGTGGGCTTCGCCGCTGTCCGCAAGCTCTACGACTTCGCCCGCGACAACGACGACCGCCCGTTCTTTCTCACAGTTGGGTTCATCCATCCCCACGATCCCTATGTGGCCCGCCCGGAGTGGTGGGACCTCTACGACCACGACGCCATCGACCTGCCCGAACCGGTGGACCTCGACTTGCTGGAACCCCACAGCCGGCGCATCCGCCAAGGTATTCAGGCCGACAACGTGGGCTACACCGAAGAGCAGTGCCGCAACGCCCGCCACGGCTACTACGCCAACACCAGCTACTTCGACTCGTGGTTGGGCCGGTTGGTCGGAGTCCTCGAGGAGACCGGTGAGCTGGACAACACGGTGGTGATCGCCACCAGCGACCACGGCGACATGCTCGGCGAACGCGGCCTGTGGTTCAAGATGAGCTTCTTCGAGAGGTCGCTGCGGGTGCCGTTCATCATGGCCGGACCGGGC
>VYDF01000112.1 GCA_009843565.1 Acidimicrobiia bacterium
CCCCCATGGTCGACCGCAAAGTAGCCGCCAGCGACGTCCTCGACGGCCTAATCGCCAGCCGCTGACCCCCTCTTTCTGAGCCAGCCGCTAGCCGCAGCTCTACTCCGAGTCGTCGGGATCCCAGACGGGTATTCCCAGCTCCTGTTGCACGCTGTCGAACATGGCTTGGAGCACTTCTCGCAGCTCGGCGGAGAACTGGGCCAGGGCCTCCCGGCTCACCCGTCCCCGTTCGTCTGTCTCGGGCGGGGTCACGGGCTCGCCCCACACGATGCGGACAGTGCGGGGCCGGGGCAGGCGAATGCCGATGCCCATGGCTCGCTCGGTGCCCCCGACGGCCACCGGCACCACCGGCACCTGGGCTTTGGCCGCCAGCCAGGCCACGCCGTCCAGCAATGGAGAGATGCGGGGGCCCGACTTGCGCTCCCCTTCGGGGAACACCACCAGCGCCTTATCGGCCTCCAGCACGGTGAGCGCCGCCTTCAGGGCGCTGCGATCCACCATCTCCCGCCGAACGGGAAAGGCGCCCATGGTCACCAAGAGCCGCGTGGTAATCGGGCCCCGGAACAGACCGCTCTTGGCGAAATAGCGCGGCGGCCGGCCGGCCGACGCCCCCACCAGCAGCGTGTCGAGGTTGGAGCGGTGGGTGGGGGCGATGATCACCCCGCCGGTGCGAGGGAGGTAGCGCCGCCCCCGGGTGTAGCAGCGGAAGTACGCCCCGAATACCGCCCGGGCCAGCCGCTGCACGAAGAAGTGGAACACGACGCCCGCGAGTCGCCCTCTGGCCTCCAGATCCTCGGGGCGAAGCTCGGGCTGGTTCATCCCAGCCGGGCGATCAACACGTCCACCACCTCGTCGACGGTGAGATCGGTGGTGTCGATGTGTATTGCGTCGGGGGCCTGGGTCAGCGGGTCGTGCTGGCGGCTGGAGTCGGCTGCGTCTCGGGCGGCCAGGTCGGCGGCCACCGTCTCGTAGTCGAGCGCGCTCACCTCGCCCGCCCGGCGCTCGGCCCGCACCGCGGCCGAGGCGCTCAAATACACCTTGAGCTCGGCGTCGGGGAACACCACCGTGCCGATGTCGCGGCCTTCCAATACCCCGCCGCCCCGCTCCATGGCCCACGCCCGCTGGCGCACCCGCAGCACTTCTCGCACCCCCGAGATGGCCGCCACCGTGCTCACCGACCGGGTTACCTCCGGGCCTCTGATCTGGGTGGTGGCGTCCACTCCATCGACCACCACCGAGGTGTCGTCCACGTGGATATCGCTGGATCGAGCCACCTCCACGACGGCGTCGGCATCGGCCAGGTCCACCTCCCGGGCCATGGCGGCAAAGGCCACCGACCGGTACATCGCCCCGGTGTCCAGATATTCCAGCCCCAGCCGCTCGGCCAGCCGCCGGGCCACCGTCGACTTGCCCGAACCCGCTGGCCCGTCGATGGCGATCACCCTCACGGGGCCAATCCCGTGGCTTGGTGCAGGTCGCGGGCAAATCCCGGATAGCTGGTGGCTGTGGCCTCGAACCCCTCCACGGTCACCGAGGCCGAACCCGCCGCGCCGGCGATGGCCGCGGCCATCGCCATCCGATGATCCCCATGGGATTCCACCGTACCCCCGCCCAGTCGCCCCGCTCCCGTCACGGCCAGGTTCTCGCCATTGATCTCGCTCGTTGCCCCCAGCACATCGAGCATCTCCACGATGCCGACAACGCGGTCGATTTCCTTCACCCGAAGCTCGGCGACCCCCTCGAACACCGTGACTCCATCGGCCATCGCCGCGGCCACCGCCAATATGGGCACCTCGTCGATGCAGCCCGGCAGCTCTTCAGCACTCACCCTGGTGGCTTCGAGCTCGCTGGTGCGAGCCCGGATGTCGCCCGATTCCCGGTCGACGGCGATGTCGGCTCCCATGCGGGCCAGCACGTCGATGAACCCGCCCCGGGCTGGGCCGAGGTACACGTTTTCAACCGTGAGGTCGCTGCCGGGGGCCACGCACGCCCCCACCACCCAGAACGCGGCCTGCGAGGGGTCGCCGGGTATGCCTATTAGATGGGGCGGCACCACCTCGCCGGGCCACACCGTCACCGAGCGGCCCTGTCGCTCAACCCTCACCCCGGCGTCGGCCAGCATTTCCTCGGTGTGGGCCCGGGTTGGCGCCGGCTCGTGAACGGTGGTGGGCCCATCAGCCCGCAAAGCGGCCAACAGCACTGCGCTCTTCACCTGGGCTGAGGCCACCGGCAAGGTGTACTCGATGCCCGCCAGCCCGCCGCCCTGCACCGTGAAAGGTGCCAGGGTGCCGGTGTCTCCGCTGCCTTGCACCGATGCCCCCATGGCCGAGAGAGGCTCGATGATCCGATCCATGGGCCGGCGGCGGATGGAGGCGTCGCCGTCGAGGGTGGTGGTGAAGTCGAAGCCGGCCACCAAACCGGCCAGCAGCCGGATGCCGGTGCCGGAGTTGCCAAGATAGATGGAACTGGGAGTCCCGGCCAGCCCCCCGGTCACCGTGACGCCCTCTGGTCCGCGGTCTTCTACCCGGGCGCCCAGAGCCTGCATCGCCTGGCGGGTGTGGGTGACATCGTCGCCGTCGGACAGGCCTTGGATGGTGCACGGCTGGCAGCCGAGCGCGGCGATCATCAGCGCCCGATGGGAGATCGATTTGTCTCCGGGAACTCGTATTCGCCCCCGAAAGGGACGCGGCCCATCAATGGTCAGCGTCTTCACGACAGAGGTCTCGACGACGGGGCGTAGCCCTGCTCTCTCAGGGCCTCTAACAGGCTCCCGATGGCCTCGTCGTCCACCACCAAGATGGCCACGCCCTGGCCTCCCTCCACCGAGTGGGCGATCTCCAGGTCGAAGATGTTCACCCCGATGTCGGTGGTCAAGCTGGTGATGCGAGCCAGCTCGCCGGGACGGTCGAACA
Organism: Acidimicrobiia bacterium; assembly: GCA_009843565.1. Classification (GTDB taxonomy): domain Bacteria; phylum Actinomycetota; class Acidimicrobiia; order Acidimicrobiales; family Bin134; genus Poriferisocius. Next base: position 2,913 of record VYDF01000112.1, read on the forward strand.
CCGGCACCCGCACCTCCGCCAGCGACACGTCCCGATCCAAGCCGTAGGGCAGGTGGGACCGGGCATTTCGGGCCTGCTCCAACAGCTCCAGCAGCCCGCTGCGGTTGCCGTTGGCCACCAGGGCCCGCACATCGCCCAGGGCGCTTATGAACCGGTCGAGCACCGCGCAAATGGCCTCGGCGTTCTCCTGGCAGATGTCGGGCCAGATGCCGGGGTGGCCCGAGGCGATGCGGGTCATGTCTCGGAACCCGCCCGCGGCCAGCCGAAGCATGGCCCGGTGCTCCTCGGATCGCTCGTCGGCCAGCGCCATGAGGGTGGCCGCGGTGAGATGGGGCACATGCGACACCACCGCCACCAGCGCGTCGTGGCGCTCGGGGGCCAGCGACACCACGTCGGCCCCCAGCGAGGCCACCACCGAGCGAATCTGCACCAGCGAATCGTCGTCGGTGTCATCGGTGGGGGTGAGCACCCACACCGCATTGCGAAACAGGTCGGCCCGGGCGCCGGCCACCCCCTCTTGCTCGCTGCCGGCCATGGGGTGGCCGCCCAC
>VYDF01000179.1 GCA_009843565.1 Acidimicrobiia bacterium
GAACAATACCGGCGTCTGGTCAGCGAAGGTGAGGGTGAATCCGAAGAAGCCTTGGCACTCAGACGCAAGCTCGAAGAACTCTCACCCCGCGATTACGCTCTTAATAGGGCCGACCTCGAAATCCGGCGACGCAAGATGTTCAAGCAGATGGCCGAGTCGTAATGAAGAGGATCCGCGAACGAAACAAACCCACTCCCAGCCTTGCCGAATACCTCAAAGTTGTAGGCGACAATGCAAATTGGAATGATTTCCGCGACCACAATAAAGGCGCATCCTACGGCGAACTCATTGAAAAATTGATCGATGTTCAGCGCGGATTGTGCGGCTACTGTGAAATCAATCTTACAGACCTAGACCGCCAGATTGAGCACGTCATTCCGCGGAAAGACCCGCAGCAAGGAGCATCAAGAGAGGTGGACGTCACCAACATGATCGCTTGCTGTAAAGGTGGAACATCTCCCGTGTTTGCTTCCTCTGCAAGGAGCAGCGATGAAGAGCGGTATCTTGAGCCGGTAAAGGATAATATGAGCTGTGGTCAGGCAAAGGGTGACTACAATGACGCAGATTTTTTAGATCCTCGGAAGCTGCCCGCACTACCGTCGCTTACGAAAGTGCTTGTTGATGGACGGATCGAAGTCGATGAAAAAGCGTGCGAATCGGTGGATATTCCCGCCGCTCGTGTGATCCGCACCATTGAGATTTTGAACCTCAATGCGGAACGGCTTAGGTCGGCGCGGGAGAAGCAGTGGAACAATCTTGAGGAAGAAGCGGACCAAATTGGCGACCTGGACGATTCGGATATTATAGATGCTTGGATACGCTCTGTACTGATGCTGGATGACGCCGGCCGGTTGGTCTCTTTCTTCACGACGACTCGGTCTTACTTCGGGCCACTCGCCGAACGCGTCCTCGAACAACAACTTCAAGAGTGGATATAAGGGATGTCCGGCACTCGTCCAATTGAGCGGTAGGCGTCGATTGCCGAGCATAAGCATTACATAAAAACAACGATAGAGTACTTCCATTGAGCCGAGTGCTCATTTACGTGCGGCGCACCGACGAGGAATTGGTGGCGCGGCAGACATATGAGTTTTTGAGCCTATGAATATACCTACGATATTCGAAACCTGTTATCCGCGGGCGGATGTGCTCCAAGGAGTGATCTCCGAGGCCGATTTTGCGGCGGATTTGGCCCAAGTCATCGCCGGAACCGGAAGCGCAGAGTATGTTGATCCGGTGCGGTTTTTTGCCCACACCTATCCGACGAGAGGCTTGAAGAATTTACTTGCCAACGTTATGCGTCGGTTGAGTGGCAAGGGGGGAGACGCGGCGATCTTTCGTCTCGACACGTCCTACGGTGGAGGCAAGACCCACGGACTGATCGCGCTAACGCATGCGGCACGCAGCGCGAAGGACGTGGAGACAATTGAGGAGTTTGCCGATCCGGCATTGTTGCCACCAAAGCGCGTGCGCGTTGCTGCATTTGATGGAGAGAATGCTGATCCGGCCAATGGGCGGGATATGGGCGACGGCGTTCTCGCTCACACGCCATGGGGTGAGATCGCTTACGCCTTGGCTGGAAAGGAGGGTTATGAACGGGTCCAGCCAAGCGACGAAAGCCATATTGCCCCTGGTGCAGAGACCTTGCGGACGTTGTTCGGAGGCGAGCCGACGCTGATCCTGCTCGACGAGCTTTCGATTTATCTGCGCAAGGTGCGTCCCCTCGACGACGCAGGCAATCAGCTAACCGCTTTCCTGACCTCGCTGTTCAAGGCCGTAGAAGGCGCACCGAACGCGGCCCTCGTCTATACGTTGGCGATCGGCAAGGATAACCAGGCAACCGACGCCTATGGCGAGGAACACCAGTTTATCGCCGACAAGATGGCAGAGGCTGAAAGCGTTTCAGCGCGCAAGGCCACGATTTTGAATCCGACCGAAGAAGACGAGACAGTCCAGGTGCTTCGACGACGCCTGTTCGCGGAGATTGACGAGGCGCAGATTCCAGTGGTGGTGGATGCCTATCGCCAAGTGTGGGCGACCCATGGCGAGTCTCTTGTCGATGAAGCTACTCATTCCGAGACCGTAGAAAACTTTCGGTTGAGTTATCCGCTGCATCCAGAAGTGCTGAAAACGCTTACTGGCAAGACGGCGACACTGAGTAATTTTCAACGGGTGCGCGGCATGCTGCGGCTTTTGGCGGGCACGGTGGCCCAACTTTGGGAAAACCAGCCTGCGGATGCGACTGCGATTCACCCCCACCATATTGATCCGGGCCACGAGCCGATCCGCCGCGAGATAGTCACCCGCCTAGGACAGGCCGCTTATATACCGGCGATTACCAACGACGTTGCCGGATCGCCCGATGCCCGTGCACTGGCGCAGGAGATTGACGCAGAACACCATAGCGGCATGCCACCCTATACCGCATACATAGCGCGGACCATCTTTATGCACACGCTCGCCTTCAACGATCCGCTCAAGGGGCTTTCGCCCGAGCAAGCGCGCTATTCGGTGATGGGGCCAGGGACCGACATCAGCTTTATCGAGGAGGCCCGCAAGAAATTCATCGCCGAGTCTGCTTATCTCGATGATCGGCCCGGCGCGCCGATGCGCTTTCTGGCCGAGGCCAATCTGAGTCAGATTATCCGGCGCGAAGATCAGCATGTCGATGCGGGTGAAGCTCGGGCGGAATTGAACGACCGTATCCGGGAGATTTTCAATGGTCGGACGTTTACGCTGGTGTTCTTTCCCGGTGGACCGTTCGACGTACCGGACGAAGTCGGTGACGGTCGTCCCCAACTCGCTATTTTGTCCTACGATGCACTAAGCGTTGGAGACTCAGTAGAGTCCGTTCCTGAATTGGTCGAGGGCATCTACAACCGCAAAGGCGTGGAGGGTACTGCTCTGCGGGCATTGCGCAACCACTTGGTCTTGGTAGTGGCCGACGATGCTCGGAAGGAAGCGATGCGCCGCAATGTCCGCCGTCGGTTGGCCCTGCGGGCACTCAAACGGCCCGAACGCCTCGCCGATCTGGCAGAGCATCAGCAGGACAAAGTACGCCAATTGGAAGCGGCTTCCGAGAAGGACTTGGCCATCAGTATCCAGCAGTGTTATCGGCATGTCTTCTATCCGTCGCGGAACCGGGTTGGCGCAGGGACAGTTGATCTAGCGCATACCGCGATGGAACTACCGTCGGTGTCTGCCACACCCGGTAGCGGACAACAACAGATCGTGCGGACGCTACGCGATCTCAGTAAGCTGCGCTTGGCCGAAGATGAACCTGATTCGCCAGCGTATGTACGTGATCGCACACCGCTAAAGAAGGGCCAAATTACCACGCTAGCCTTGCGCGATGAATTCCGTCGCGATCCGGGACTGCCCATCCTGATAGGCGACGACATCTTCCTTAAAGGAATCCGGCGCGGCGTTGAGCAGGGGGACTACGTCTACC
>VYDF01000096.1:0-4141 GCA_009843565.1 Acidimicrobiia bacterium
GCATGATGTTGCCCACCCCGATGGCCCCCACCACGATGATCACCCCCACCAGCAGGCTGAGCAGCGACTCGAAGTTCTCGCTGATGATCTCCCGGGCTTGGAGATCCAGCGACGCCACCGCCACCTCGCCGGGCGCCTCGGGGTTGGCCTGGCGAGGCAGCAACTGCCGAACCTGTTCGATCACGTCGAGGTCGGCCTGCACCCAGATGCGCTCGGGGTTTTCGTCGGCGTCGTAGAGCTCTTCGGCGACGGAAAAACCAATCAAGGCGGCCCGGTTCAAGGTGAGCCCCTGGCTGATGGTGAAGGGTCGCAGCACGCCGATCACCGCGAACTCGTGCCCGGAGATGTGGACGGGGGGGTTGGCGTAGAGCTCGTCGAAACCCAGAACCTCGGCGGTGTCGGACCCGAGAACCACGGTGGGGACTTGCACAGTGGCGGCATCGTGAAATCGTCCGAAGGCCACACCGCCCCGAAGCGGTATCAAGAGGTCTAAGTCGTCGGCTTCTACCGCGAACAAGCGGATGCCCCCCGTTTCCACTTCGGGGATGAGGTCGGTCTTGCGCATGGTGGCCGGCACCCGGCGGATGGATGCCACCACTTTCACCAGATCTCGCATATGGGTGTCGATGGCGGCGGCGGCTCCGGGCAGCAACTCGGGCTCGTCGGCAAAAGAGGTCCCAGGCGTCAACTCCAGCACGTCGATGCCCTGTTCCAGCAGATCTCGCTGGGCGTCGGCTTCCCCGGAGTTGATGATGCCAACCAAGGCCACCAGGGAGGCCACGCCAATGGCAATGCCGATGGCGGCCATGGCAGTGCGGCCCTTCCGGGTTCGGAGTCCGAGCGTCCCCAGTGACAGTGCATCGCGGGCCCGCAGTTTGCTGCGCGCCATGTCAGTTTTCCGCCGAGTCGTGGCTGCCAGCAGCGGAATTGCCCGTATCGGCTGCCGAGTCGTGGCTGATGCGGCCGTCGAGAATGGACACCGAGCGGGGCATACGGTTGGCCAGTTCCCGATCGTGGGTGATGATCACGATGGTTGAGCCCGCTCTATTGAGCTCCAAGAAGAGCTCCACAATCTCCTCGGTGGTCTGGGAGTCGAGATTTCCGGTGGGCTCGTCGGCCAGCACGATGGCCGGGTCGCCCAACAAGGCGCGGGCGATGGCCACCCGCTGGCGCTCACCGCCGGAGAGCTTTCCCGGCCGATGGCCCATTCGCTCCCCGAGCCCGACCCGCTCCAGCACCTCGCGGGCCATCTGCCGCCGCCAACGCAAACTGACTCCTTGATAGAGGTTGCCGGTGGCCACGTTGTCGAGCGCCAACAACCCCTCCAGCAGGTGGAACTGCTGGAACACAAATCCGATGCGCCGCCCTCGGACCGCGGCCACCTCTTTGTCGCGGACCCGCGACAGAGATTGGCCGTCTACCACCACCTCGCCCGAGCTGGGGGAGTCGAGGGCCCCCATGATGTTCAACATGGTGCTTTTGCCTGACCCCGAGGGGCCGACCACTGCCACCAGCTCGCCAGCCCGGATGATGAGGTCGACGCCGTCGAGGGCCCGGACCGGTGGCGAACCCGGATAGTGCTTGACCACCTGGTGCAGCTCCAGCACCTTGCGGGGTTCACTCGTCATCAGGACTCGCCTTTGGCTGCTGTACGGCTCGGGGCCGTACCGGCATCAGGGGATGCGCACCAAGTCGCCCACCTCGAGGTCGCCTTCGACGATCTGGACGAAGGCATCGACGAACGTGCCCACTTCAACCGGCACCAAGGTGGTCGATCCGTTTTCCACCACCTCCACGGCGAAGCCGCCGGTGACCGTGGCGATCAGCGCCGATGCGGGCACTACCAGGGCGTCGGGGGTTACCTGCTTGGTGATGGTCCAGTTGACCGGAGCCGCGTCGAAGCGAGCAGAAGCCTCCTCGTCCAGCAAGATGATGATGACCTCGATGGTGGGATCGGCCAGCCCGCCTGTCTGAGCGTTGGGCAGCCGCTTGGCCACCCTGGCCACCTCCGACACGATGCCGGGACTGACCCGGCCATCGGGCAGCTCTACATCCACCTCGTCCATTTCGTTCACGATCTCGGCGTCGCCGGGATCGATGTTGCTGACGATCTCCTGGTACTGACCGGTGATGGAGAACGCGGCTGCCTGGGGACCCAATTGCTGGCCCACCGTGACATTCACCGATGAGATGCGGAAGGGCTCTTCGATGAACACCACGAAGCCCATGTCGATGATGCCGGTCTCGTCCACACCCAGGCGGTTCTGCCACTCCTGCACCACATCTTCGGTGACGGGGGTGAAGTTCTCGTTGACGGTCATATCCTCCCAGCCGGGAATCTGCATGTCGGCCAGCGCTTGTTCGAGCTGGGTGACATCGGGGCCGTCTTCCATCTGGCTCTGGAAGGGCCGGTACATGGGACGCTCTCCCCGCAGCAGGACAACCGGATAGCTGTTCACCTCGAAGAGGGTGGCGCCCACGTCGAGCACTTCTCCCTCCCTGGGCAAAAGCCCGGTGACGATACCGGAGGTGTTGGTGTACAGCGGTTCTGGATCGCCGAAGCCCAGTGTGCCGGAGAACTCTTCGGTGTCGATCAGATCGCGCCGCACCACCTCTGCGGTGTTTATCTCCTCGGTGTCGCGCAGGATCCTCTCTGGAATCGAAGTAGAGGCCGAGGGCGTGGTCACACTATCGGTTCTCGGCGCGGGGAGCTGGGTGCTGGTGGCGGTCTGGGTGCTGGTGGCGCTCTGGGTGCTGGTGGCGCTCTGGGTGGCTGTTGTGGCCGCCGGCGTCGAGGGGGTCGGGGTTTCGGCCTGCGCAACGGCGGCCTCGTTGGGCTCCGCTCCTCCAAAGACCGGCAGGCACACCCGCAACGCCGTCTGGACATCGTCGGGTAAGCCGGAGCCGCCGGAGCCATCGCCTTGTCCGGGGAAGCCGGTGTTGGGATATTGGGCGAAGTCGGGATCGGGGAACTCGTCCAATCCCTGATCCCGCATGCACTTGGAGAACGCCACCGCGTTCTCCTCTCGTTCCACCTGCTGCACATTGGTGTCCTGCTGGGGCGCGAGGGCGATCAGCTCGCTGAAGACACTGGCGCAGGTTTGGAGTGCGGGGGCCAAACCGGGCTGGGTGAAGCTCACGCCGGCCTCCTGCATAGCCCTGAGGAACGAGGCCTGGTCCACGATCTGCGAGCTGTCGATGTCGGGGAAGTCGGGGAAACCCTCGTCGCGGATGCAGCGGGAGAAGTCCACGAAAGCCTCGTCGCGCATTCTCAGCAACTCTTCCTCGGACAGCTCGGTTTCGCCTTCGGAGTCGGCTTGGGCCGGAACCAGCTCTTGCACCGGCTCGTCGGGCTGTACTTCAGCCGGAGTGGGCGCCGGAGTAGGCGCGACCGGAGGATTGGCCACGTTCTCCAGGGCCTCGAACAGCCCGTCGGGCATAACCTCGCTCAGGTCGGCGGTGGCGACCTCGTTGGTTTCTCCGCCCGGGGTCCCGCATGCACCGGCCACCAAGGCCAGAGCCAGCAGGGTGGCGAGCATCCATCGGAGTTGTCTTGAGTGCTTCATCATTCGTCCAGTTCAAATAGGCGACGGGCGTTGCCCCCGGCTACGGCGACCTTGTCGTCATCGGACAGGTCCGACTCCAGGAGCTGGCCCAGGATGTGGCTGATGCGCTGGCCCAGGGGCCAGGAGTAAAGATCGGTTCCATATACATAGCGGTGGGCGCCGTGTTGGCGCACGTGGTTGGCGATGAAGTCGAAATTGTACGAAAGGCTGCAATCGAACACCAGATTGGGATAGGTGGCGGCCAAGTGCCCGCAGTGCTTTGTGCCCTCGTGGGTGGAGTAGCCGTCGAGCACCAGCATGGTGAGATCGGGGTGCCGGGAGGCGAGTTGTCCCACCTTCCATAGCGACTCTTCTGCGGTTTCGTCCAGAGCATGGATCACCGGCAGCAAGCCCAGCTCGCCCATGGCCCCCACATATACCGACACCCAGTGGTTGTCGATGCTCACCCCTTGGAAGCGGGTGTGGAAGCTGATGCCGACCAAGCCGAGGGGGCCCGCGGCCCGCTCCAGTTCGTTGAGGCTGACGTCGCCGTCGCGGGGTTCCACGATGCCGATGGCCACCGGGAAGCGGCTTGG